>CACXHH010000020.1 GCA_902767455.1 uncultured Eubacteriales bacterium | reverse complement strand
GCTTGATAAGCTCTTTTATCCGTTCGTCGTCGTAACCCTTTTTAATGCCTTCGACGACTTCTTTATACCCTATCGCCTGCATCGATTGAGCGTTTTCATCAAGCCCTTCGCTTAAAAGGCTTTCAACTTCGCCCCTTAACCCGTTCTCAAACATTTTATCGACGCGTAGATCGATACGCGAGTAAAGCTCGTCGCGCGGGTAATCGAAAGAAAAAGCCGCAAAGTCGTAATCGGCGACCTTTTCGTCCTTGATGTCAGACTTTTTTCTTCCCGTAAGTTCGTATATTTCAAGCGCGCGTATCACCCTGACGACGTCGTTTTCGTGAAGTATCTCGTAAGTTTTTTCGTCGACTTCTTTGAGTTTAGAGTAGAGATACTTAGCGCCCTTTTCCGATAAGATTTTAGCGTATTTTTCACGGATAGCGTCGTCTTTAGGGCAGTTGCCGTAAGACATAGTATAGAGTATCGAATCGATATAGTAACCCGTTCCGCCGCAAATTATCGGCGTTTTTTTGAGGCTTATAAGTTCGTCAACGATCTTGCGCGCGTGGTACGCGTATTCGGCGACGGTAAATTCAAGCTCGGGCTCGATAAAATCTATAAGATAATGCGGAACGCGAGCCATATCTTCGGGAGAAGGTTTAGCCGTTCCGACGTTGAGTTTTTTATAAATAGCAATCGAGTCGGCAGAAACGACGGCGGAATCGAGAAGCTCAGCAAGCCTTACCGCAAGCGCGCTTTTTCCGCTCGCCGTCGGACCGCATACGACGATGACTTTGCCTTTTGCTATACTATTCTCTTGAACCATTTGTCTATTTCGTCGTGAGAAATTCTCACGCAAACGGGCCTTCCGTGCGGGCATTTGAGCCCCCAGTTCTGTTTGAGCATTGAAAGCAAACCGTCGATTTCCGAACGGGTGAGCTTATCGCCCGACTTTATCGCCGCTTTACAAGCCTTCATCGCAAGTTTTTCTCTTAAAACCGAAGGGATCTTATCGTCTTTGAAGTGCGGATCGTTGAGAATGTCGGCAAAGAACACGTCAAGATTCATATCGACGAGATCTACGGGTAAAGAATACACTTTGAACGTTACGTCGTCGAAAGATTCAAGGTCTATGCCTATTTCTCTGAAATACGATATCCTGTCGAACAGTATATCCGACTCTTCTGCGTTCACCTTGAAAGCGTACGGAATAAGCAAAGACTGTTTGACGACGTCGTTCGTCTTGACCTTGTAAATGAGTTTATCGTACAGAATACGCTCGTGCGCGGCGTGCTGATCGATAAGGATAAGATGATCGTCGCATTCGAGAACGAGAAAAGTGTCGAGCGCCTGCCCTATCACCATAACGGGCGCGTCTACGTTCATCGATTGTTGTTCGGCTTTTTCACGCTTCTCGTTTTCAAGCTTTTCGATATACAACTTATTTTCACGGAATATCTCGTCGATTTCGGCTGCTGAAGTAAAATCTTTCACTGGACACGAGTCCTCCGTTTGAGAAACGGTAGTTGCGATTTTATGCTTACTGAGTTTGAACGGCTTGAACGGCTCGGTGTCTTTGTCGACTTTAGGCGTGTTAAAATCGTAGATCATACCGTCGACTTTGGTAAATCCGCTTTCGATTTTGCCTACGTCGTCGAATACGTCGCGCGGTTTTGAAATGATCTCGGGAGAATTAAACGTTTCGTCGTCTATAAGCGAGCTTGCCTTAGGCTTGGAAACTATTATATCGAGCGCGGAAGCGGCTCCGTCGAGAACCTGACTTATCACCGAATACACGGACGAATAAACTATCTGGTTATCCTGAAATCTTACTTCCGTCTTTCTCGGATGAACGTTGACGTCCACGAACTCACCCGGCATTGAAACGGACAGCACGTAAAACGGATACTGGCGTTTCATCAGATAATTCGAGTAAGCGTTATGAACGGCGGAAGAAATGGTCGAGTCGTTCACCCAGCGCCCGTTTACGATTATCGTCTGGTAAGAGCGGTTGCCCTTGAAGAAGTTGGTATTACCGATAAAGCCTTCGATGAGAATACCGTTCTTGTTTACGGATATCTCGTAGCAGTTGTTTACCGCTTCAACGCCGTAAACGGTAAGAACGGCGCCGCGGAAGCCTTCGCCGAACGATTCGTATACAGGTTTATCGTTGGCAAAATACTTTATGGAAACGTAAGGATTTGATAAAATCAGCCTTTCCATCAAGGCTTTCACTTCGTTTTCTTCGGCTTTGTCGCTCTTTAAGAATTTAAGACGAGCGGGGGTGTTGAAAAAAAGATCGCGAACGGTTACGGCAGTACCTTCAACGCAAGGAGTTTCGGTTATTTCGTCCATAACGCCGCCTTCGCAGGTCAGTTTATAACCTATCGGCGCGTCCATGGTCTTTGAAGAAATAGTGCACCTTGAAACGGAAGATATGCTTGCGAGCGCTTCGCCGCGGAAACCGAGCGTTTCTATACGGTTAAGATCGTCGGCAACTTTAAGTTTGCTCGTCGCGTGCGGCAAAAAGGAACGCGGGAGGTCGTCCTTTTCCATTCCGCATCCGTTGTCCATAATGAATATCCTGTCAGTTCCGCCGTTGTCGACGTAAACGGATATTTCGGTAGCGCCCGCGTCGATAGCGTTCTCGAAAAGCTCTTTTACGACGGAAGCAGGCCTTTCGATGACTTCGCCCGCGGCTATTTTGTTATAAACGTCTTTCGATAAAATATTGATCATTTTTATTCTTCCGTTTTACTCTTCAGATATGCTAAGATTTCAAACGCTTTAAGCGGCGTTACGTTGTTTAAATCGAGCTTTTGAACGTAGTCTTCGACGAACGATTTTTCTTTTTGTTCGATCGACGGCGAAACGTCGTCGCCTTTAAACGTGATATCGTTCTTTTCAAGCGAGTTGAGTATCTTTTTGGCTCGAGCGGTTATTTCTTTCGGAATACCCGAAAGAGAAGCAACTTCAATACCGAAGCTCTTGTTTGCGCTGCCGCGCATTATCTTTCTTAAAAAGACTATTTCACCGTTGAGTTCTTTTACGGTTATTTTATAGTTTTTAACGCCGTCGAGCGTGCCTTCG
>CACXHH010000019.1 GCA_902767455.1 uncultured Eubacteriales bacterium | reverse complement strand
CCCGAGATTATCGCCGTTTTTAAGCACTTTGAAGCTCTCTTTTATGGCGTTGAGATCGACGTTGTCCCTGTCGATGGGTATTCCGCCCAAAAGCCGCAAAAACCCGCCGACGAGCTTGTTTTTGAACCACTCTTTTTTGCAAAGATAGTATATTTTACGTTTAAAGCAGCTTCCTACGATAAAACTGTCCGCGTTGGAACGGTGATTACACACGATAACAGACGGATAACTGTCGTCGGTGCATTTCTTGTTTATTATCTTATACGGGTAAAGAATACGCAGGATCGCTTTGAATATCGGGCGGATTATAACCCAGTACAGAAAATTTTTCATTTTTTTACCTTGGAAAGAATAAACTCCGTCACTTCGTCGATAGTCATTTCGGAGGTATCGAGAAGAATAGCGTCGGCCGCCTGACGTAGCGGTGAAAACTCACGGTGACTGTCGTTATAGTCGCGAACGTTTATCTCTTCGAGAATTTTATCGTATTCGACCGTCTGACCTTTCTCGGTCAGTTCTTTATATCTTCTTTCCGCGCGTACTTCGGGACGAGCCGTAACGTAAAATTTAAATTCCGCGTCGGGAAGAACGTGCGTTCCTATATCCCTTCCGTCGAGAATACAATCAACTCCGCGAGCGACATCTCTTTGCATCTCGACCATTTTTTTACGAACGCACGGAAGAGAAGAGATATTCGACGCCATCATAGAAACCTCGTTCTGTCTTATCTTCTGCGAAACGTCTTCGCCGCGCAAAATAGTTTTCTGCGCGCCGTTTTCGTAGACGATTTTAAGGTCTATTTCGTTTATAAAACTCTCGACGGCGCCTTCGTCAAGACAGTTTACGCCGCGATATAAAGCTTCGAGCGCGCACGCGCGGTACATCGCGCCCGTGTCGAGATAGAGTATATCGAGCTTTTTTGCAATGATTTTTGCGACGGTGCTTTTTCCGCTTCCGCTCGGCCCGTCAAGTGCTATATTAAGCATAAGGAACTCCTTATTATTTATCGTCAATTTACCTTTCCTGCGGCTACGCCCGTCGAAAAAGCTATCTGGATATTGAAACCGCCCGTCAGAGCGTCAACGTCGAGAACTTCGCCGGCAAAATACAGATTTTTGCAAAGTTTTGACTGCATGGTCGACGGGTCGACTTCTTTTACGTTTACGCCGCCCGCCGTCACTATCGCCTTGTCGATCGATGAGAATTTAAGCTTATCAAGTGGAAAATCTTTCATAATATCAACTATTTTCAGCCGTTCTTCGCGCGATAATTCGCTGACGCTTTTATATTTGTCTATCGAAAGCTTGTTTAAAAACTCGTCTATCATGCGTAAAGGCAACAGCTTATCGAAAGAGTTTCTGACCTGTTTTGAAGGATTTTCGGTAAAATCGCGCAAAATGCGTTTGTCGAGCTGCTGTTTGTCGAGCGCGGGTTTGAAGTCTATAAAAGCCGACAGACTTTCGATCGGGTATCTGTTTATTTTCGACGAAGCCGATAAAACTATCGGGCCCGAAACGCCTTCGTGGGTAAAGAGCATTTCACCGAACTCTTCAAAGATCGGTTTTCCGTTACACAATACTTTGAAAACGACGTTTTTGAGCGAGAGCCCGGCAAGCCGGCGGTAGCCGTAAACGGTATCTATAGGAGCGAGCGCGGGAACGGGTTGAACGACGACGTGCCCTACCGATTGAGCAAGTTTATATCCGTCACCGCAGGCGCCGGTCAAACGATACGAAACGCCGCCGCAAGCAATAATAACTTTATCGGCGCGGTATTCGCCAAATTCCGTCTTTACGCCGTGGCAAGCGCCGTCGAAAACTATAAGAGAAGAAACTCTCTCGTTCAAGCGTATAGCGACTTTTAAAGACCGCAGTTTGTTTTCAAGCGTTCTTATAACGTCGCTCGATTTATCGGAGAGCGGAAAAACTCTGTTGCCGCGTTCGGTTTTGAATTTAAGACCGTTCTCGTCGAAAAAACGCATGGTATCGTAGGGCGTGAACGAGTATAAGCTTCCGTATAAAAACTTTTTGTTGGAAACGACGTTTGCGAAAAATTCCTCCACCTCGCAATCGTTGGTGAAGTTACATCTGCCCTTACCCGAAATAAACATCTTTTTTCCGAGTTTTTCGTTCTTTTCGATCAAAGTGACGTCGCATCCCGACTGCGCCGCGGTAATTGCCGCCATCATGCCGGCGGGACCGCCGCCTATAACTATTACTTTCAATTTGATACCGTTTAAGTTAATTACGCCAAAGCGTTTGAATATTTAAAAGGTACGGCGGAAGCGCCAAACGAGCTTCCGCCGTAAAAAAGCAAGTTCAATCGTCACGCGGGATAAACTCTGTTTTTATCGGCGGCAAGATCTCTGTCAACGCCCTTGTTTTTTGCAAGGCGGAACTTGAAGAAGTTGACGGCGACCTGGTTAAACAGCGCGTAAGACAAAACGTCTTCTTCCTGTGTGACGTATTCTTTGATTTCTTCTTTGTATTTGTTGAGTTCCGGTTCGATAAGGTCGGCGGGGCGGCAAGTGATGAGCTTTTCGTCGCCTACGATCTTTTTGAGAACTTCGGGATCGGGAGGAGCGGGAAGTTTGCCGTATTCGCCCTTCAAAAGCCCCTTGAACTCTTTGGTTACCATCTTGTAGCGTTCGCCGTTAAGAACGTTTAAAACGGCTTGCGTACCTACTATCTGGCTGGAAGGAGTAACGAGCGGCGGATATCCGCAGTCTTTCCTGACGTTGGGGACTTCGGCAAGCACTTCGCCGAGCTTTTCGCTCTTATTCTGCTGTTTAAGCTGAGAAATAAGGTTGGAAAGCATTCCGCCGGGAACTTGATAGATAAGGGTGTTGATATCTACTTTCAAGACCTTTTCCGAAAGGAATCCGTCGGCTTTGAGCCTGTCGGCAACGCCGCGGAAATACTGTGTTAAAGGAAGAAGTTTATTTATGTCGATACCCGTATCGTATTCGGTGCCCTTTAAAGTGGCTACGAGCGGTTCGGTCGCAGGCTGGCTGGTGCCGTTGCCGAGCGCCGAAAGAGCCGTGTCGACTATGTCGCAGCCGGCTTCGATGGCTTTAAGGTTTACCATATCGCCCGTACCCGAAGTGTTGTGCGTGTGAAGATGTATCTTCGTTTCGGGTTTTAAGACCTTCTTCATTTCTTTGATAAGGTTATAAACTGTATAAGGAAGAAGAAGGTTAGCCATATCTTTCAAACAGATATTGTCGGCGCCCATATCTTCGAGAGTTTTCGCAAGTTTTACGAAATATTCGTTGGTATGGACGGGGCTGGTCGTGTAAGAGATGGTCGCTTCGCAAACACCGCCGTACTTTTTAATGGCTTTCATAGCCGTTTCAAGGTTACGAACGTCGTTCAAAGCGTCGAAAACTCTTATGATGGTAACGCCGTTTTTGATGGAAAGACGAACGAATTCGTCTACCACGTCGTCGGAATAATGCTTATAACCGAGCAGATTTTGACCTCTTAAAAGCATCTGGATAGGCGTTTTTTTGAGATGAGATTTTAAAATTCTCAATCTTTCCCAAGGATCTTCGTTTAAAAAGCGAAGGCAGGAGTCGAACGTGGCGCCGCCCCACGCTTCGAGAGAATAATAACCCACGTCGTCGAGAGCGTCCAAAGCGGGGATCATCTCTTCAATCTTCATACGCGTAGCAGCCTGCGACTGATGCGCGTCACGCAAAATTGTTTCTGTTATCAATACTTTTCTCATAATAATTGAAATTCTCCGATATTAGTGTAAAAGAACGCTGTTAAGATCGCTTACGATCAAAGCAACGGACAGATAGCAAGCAGTACGCCCGCCGCTATCGCCGAGCCGATAACGCCTGCGACGTTGGGGCCCATAGCGTGCATGAGAAGATGGTTTTGCGGATCGTATTCTCTGCCGACGTCCTGAGAGATTCTCGCTGCCATAGGAACAGCTGAAACGCCCGCCGAACCGATAAGCGGATTGATCTTTCCGCCCGAGATCTTGTTCATAAGCTTTGCGCAGAGAAGCCCGCCGACAGTACCCATACAGAACGCAAACAAACCTAAAACGATTATTCCGAGCGTTTTAAGGTCAAGGAAGGTGGAGCCGATGGCTTTTGATCCGACCATTACGCCAAGGAATATCGTTATGGTGTTCATAAGTCCGTTCTGAGCGGTGTTGGACAGCCTGTCGGTCGCGCCCGATTCTTTGAGAAGGTTACCGAGCATGAGCATACCGAGAAGCGGCATCGCGTCGGGAAGAAGAAGCCCCACGACCAAAGAAACGGCAAGCGGGAAAATGATTTTTTCGAGCTTGGAAACGGTGCGGAGTTGTTTCATCTTTATCTTGCGTTCCTTGTCGGTAGTCAGAAGCTTCATTATAGGCTTCTGAATAACGGGGATGAGCGCCATATACGAGTATGCCGAAATAGCAATTGCGGGAAGCAGATGTTCGGCAAGCTTTTTTGTGACGTAGATAGCCGTAGGACCGTCCGCGCCGCCGATGATGGCGATAGCGCCCGATTCCAGCGGCGTAAACCCTAAAATACAGAGCGCGCCGAAGAAGGTAATGAATATACCGAGTTGCGCCGCCGCGCCGATAAGCATGCTCTTGGGGTTAGCTATAAGCGGTCCGAAGTCAGTCATACAGCCGATACCAAGGAAGATGATCGGCGGGAAGATGACCCAGTCAACGCCCTTATAGATATAGTAGAAAAGACCGAAATCGCGAATGACCTGTTCGGAAGAAATAGTCATAGCTTCGTAAACGCGCCCGTTGATGACGGCGCCGTTACTTATGATCTCGCCTATCTTTTCAGCCGTCAAAGAAGCATCTCCGAAAAGGTTTTGAAGTTCTTCGATCGTTCCTCGAGCCACTTCGACGTTAGTCGACGTTTCCGTGATCACGTAACCTTTCGTGCCGAAAAGGACGTGGTATACGCCCGGGATATTGACGATGAACATACCGAAAGCTATCGGTAGCATCAATAACGGCTCGAATTTCTTTACGATAGCAAGGTAGAAGAGAACGAAGGATATCAAAAGCATTACGTAATTGCGCCAGTCGGTACCCGCGAATACGCCGGTAGACTGCCATAAATTACTCAACGCCGATACCACGTCACTCCAGAACCCGCCTTCGAGCAATAAGTGAGTAAGCATCTGTTTTTATACCCCCGTATTAACCGATAACGGCAAGGAGAGCGCCGGTGTCTACGTTGGAGCCTGCGGCTACTTTAAAGCTGATAACGCCCGAGCAGGGAGCGGTAAGGTCGTTATCCATCTTCATCGCTTCGAGGACGAGAATAACGTCTCCTTCTTTTACGGTAGCGCCTTCGGCAACGGCAAGTTTTTTGACCATACCGGGCATCGGAGCCGTGAACTTCGTTCCGTTTACGGGAGCGGCGGCTTTGGTCGCCGCGGGTTTAGCGGTGGCAACAGGCGCCTGAACGGCGGCTTGAACGGGAGCGGAAGAAGCGCCTACTTCTTCAACGCCTACTTCGTATTGTTTTCCATCTATAGTTACTATAAAATTACGCATTTTGTTTTCTCCTTAAATTATAATTTTCTTATTTTTTTGATTTTAAAAGAACAATTACTGCCCGTTTCCGCATAGTATGCGGCCATTACCGCGGCAATTATTGCGGCGCGAAGATTTTCGTCTTTCGATTCGTTCTGCGGCATTGCTTCCGTCGTGGCGACGGGTACAGCCGTTTCGGTTTTTGTCTTTTCCTTGCGGGATTTCATTATCTTGCCTATGAAGGAGATAACAAGAACTATTATAGTCATTCCGAAGAAAACGACGAGAATACCCATTACGAAGACGAAAAGCCCGGCCTGCAGATTAGTCATTGCAAGAAGGTTATTCATACTTTCTCCTTATAAAAGCGACTGAAGCGCGGCAATCACGTACTGGCGTACGTACTGCGGCTCGATCACGTCGTCGACGTAGCCTTTACGAGCGGCGTTGATAGCGTCCATTTCGTCGTCTTCGTATCTTTGTTTGATCTCTTCGTAGTCGCCGCCCTTTGAAACGACTTCCATCTCGGCTCCGACGTTACTGTCAAAGAGCGCGATTTTGGCGTTAGCGAAAGCGTAAGCGTAATCTACGTTGAAAACTTTGCTCCCGAAAAGCGTGTACCCGAGCCCTACCGCGTTTCCGCAGATAACGTTTATTCTCGGAACTTCCGTCTTCATGAGCGAAATAAGGTCGGAAACTTCTTTAAGAACGGGCGTCGAAGCAACCGTCAGGTTGTTTTCAAGCCCCAACGTATTTACGAACGTAACGACGGGAAGCCCGTTCACGTCGCAATACCAGAAGAAATCCTGAAGCTTTTTGATATTCGAGTTATTGAGTTCGACGCCGTTCTTACCGTCGAAGAAAATAGCGCCCGCCGAATATCCGCCTATTCTGCCGATACCCGTCACGACTTCCTTCGCAAAATAAGAACCGAGCTCGATAAAGTAATTTTCGTCGAAAACGGCTTTGATTAAAGTTGCCGCGTCGAACGCGTCGTTCAAAGCGGGAGCGCATCTGTTGGCGTCGTCCATAGTTTCGAGAACAGCTCCGCCGAAGTCGGGAAGAACGTCCAGAATATTAGCTATGCTCGTAGCGACTTCGGAAAGTTCTGAAACTTCAAAGGAAGCGAGAGCGTTGCATTTAGCGGAAGCGGCTCCGCCGAGAGAAGCTTTGTCGGCGTATTTACCGCTCTTTGCGGCGATAACTACGGGGCTGCCGTAAGCAACGCACGTATCTTTCATAAAATAGTTGTAGTCAGCCGCCGCTACGAAAAGACTTGCCTGACCTAAAACGTCGCCGAGAGAAACGGCAAACTGCGGCACTTCGCCTTTCAGTTCGTCCATAGCGGATAAGACTTCGGCTATTCCTTCAAGCGGAGCAACGCCGTCGCCCGCGGCAACGCCTTTACTCGAAAGAAGGTATAAAACGGGGGATTGAGCGCTCAAAGCCTTTTTAAGACATTTAACGATCTTTTTACAACCTGCGTCGGTAAGACCGCCGCTCAAAACGTTGGGGTTCAACGCTACGACGTAGCACGGAAAATCGTTTATCGTGGCAAAACCCGTGATAACGCCTTCACCGGGAACGTCTTCACCGTAGAACTCGTTTCTGGAAAAGCTGTAACTGTCAGACTCCACAAAGCTTTCGCCATCGATGATCTCGGCAAGTTTCTTTCTGATTTCACTGCCGGCGGCAAGCATTTCGCTGTTGCGGGCCATAAGTAAGCTTAATTTATCCATAAGTTACTCCTTTTCAAATTTTTTCAGCGTAATTATACTACAAAACTCAAATGTTTTGCAACAAAAAAAGGCCCGTTTACGAGCCTTTTCAAGATATTATTTTTATAAATATAAAATAACCGATAAAATGAGTTACGCAAAATGCAAAACGACTTACGCTTGTTTAACGTCGCAATGAGCGAGAAACGTTTTGAGCCTTAAAACGCCTACCCCGTCGGAATTGAACACGTCGGAAATTTTAAGCTGTGAAATAACGCTCTGACGGAGATTTTCGTATAAGGCCGATAAAGCTTTCTGTTCGTCTTTTACGATACCCGAAGATCTCAACGTCTTTGCAATAACGTCGGCAAACGGAAAAAGCTTTTGATCTTTGCTCGCGGCGTTATAGTCGAACTGTTCTTTGCCCATGACGAACTTTACGGCTTCCGTTAAAGTTTCTATTGAAGATTTTGAAAGAATAAACTTGCCGAAACGCATGGAGCTCTCGTCGACGTTTACGAACAGACCGCCGAGCGGAGTTTCGTCAAAAGCGGTAAATCTGTTTTCGCCTCCGCAAAGGAGAAGATCGCAAGAGTATCTTCCGTCGGGCAAAAGCCTTAAAGAAAAGGGAGAATATCTCGGCGTCAACGAGTATAAAAGTTCGTCCGATTCGTAATTTCTCCATTTCGTAAGCACTTCGCAGATAAGCTTCGTCATGGTGTTTCTGTTATAAGACGAAAACCTTATAACGGGAGTAGCCGTATTTAAAATACAAACTTCGACGTCGGGGTAAATTTCGCTTCTCAAAGTTGCGACGGAAGTCGCTTCGCCAACGGGCAAAATATCCCTTGCGACGACGAATTTTTTACACGTAAGCTCTTTTACCGAATCAAACTCCGTCAAAACGAAAAAGTCGGTGTAATAGTCGATAAAGGAAAAAGTCGCGTCGATGGCTTTCTCGTCGAGCAAAAAGCTTTTTCCGTCGGCTTTAACGAGCGCGCCCTGATCTTTAAAATCGCAAGAATTATCGAGAGTGAAAAGGTATTCGTCGTCGGCGCCGAAGGAGATACATCTGTTGTCGGGAGAATCGTAACCTACCGCTCCGTTTTCAACTTCACCGCTTCTCGAATATAGCCCCGCAACGTCGCATTTTTGCGAAAGCGCTTCAATTTTTACGTCCGAAAGATAACCGCCGTAAGATAAAAGCGACTTAAAATAATCACACGCTTTCGAGAGCGAAAGCTTTTCTTTGGTGAGCTTAAACGTTTTATCGACCGTTGAGGGCAGCGGCTCCAAAAGCCCGAAAATAAATCTGACGTATTCGTCGACGGTTTCGTATCCGTGTTCGGTAAGGTATTGTCTTAGATCGGAAGAAACGGCAGAATAATCGCAAACGGAAACGGATACGGTTTCACCCTGCGATTTTACGCCGAGCAATCTTCTCAGAACCAAACGCTTATATTCGACGTCCGATTGAGCAAGATATAATTTTTCGGTAGCATAACCAAGCAATTTTTCGATCAATTCTTCGCCTTTCATAGCGGAACACCTCACGTTTTGCGCCGCGTCGTTTTGGCGCAAGATATATTCTATCACGCAAAACGAATTTAAACAAGCGGAGCCGACGGCTTTTT
>CACXHH010000018.1 GCA_902767455.1 uncultured Eubacteriales bacterium | reverse complement strand
ATCGGCGACCATCTTTATACCGAAAGTTATATTCGGAACGAAAACGCCGTCCATTACGTCGCAATGAACGATATCGGCGCCACATTGTTCAAGGCTCTGAACTTCTTCGCCCATACGCGAAAAGTCAGCCGATAAAATAGAAGGTGCTATCTTAATATTTGCGTTTTTCATTTTCTTTCAATTCCTTATATATCGTAAGATACCTTTGATATCTGTCGTAAGATATTGTTCCGCTCGATACGGCTTCCTTTATCAGGCAATCGGGCTCGGCGGTGTGCGAACAGCCGACGTAATAACATTTGCCTACGAATTGCTCGAATTCGGGATAAAGTTTATCGAGTTCGTTGCTTTTCACGCCGCATAGCTCGACCGAAGAAAAGCCGGGGGTGTCAATAACTTCAAGACCGTCGGAAAAATGTATTTCGCGACTGGTGGTCGTGTGTCTGCCTCGAAGAGTTTTTTCGCTCAAAGAGTTTACGGTCTTGTCTGTGCCGAAAATCCTGTTTATAAGCGAAGTTTTGCCTACCGCCGACTGCCCTGCGAACGCGACGAAAGAGCCGCGCATAAAGCTTACGAGTTCTTTTATTCCTTCTCCGGTTTCGGCGGAAACGCAAAAGACGGCGGAAACGGCTAAGGAATAGTTGTCTTTAACGTAATCGGCAAGCCCGCTCGATAAGTCGGCTTTATTTATCGTGATCACGGGCTTTGCTCCGCCCGCGTAAGCTTCGGCGATCATCTTGTCGACAAGCAAAAAATCGGGTTCCGGCAAAGGAGCTATAACGATATTTATCATGCCGACGTTGGCAACGTTTGTTCTCGGAAAAAAAGAGCTTCGCTCTTCGACGTTCTCAATAACGTCGTTGGAAAAACTTACGACGTCGCCGACTTTAATATCCTTGCCGCGTAGTTTAAGCACGCCCCTTGCGGGAATAAAATAGAATTCCCCGTCAGCGTAAATCTTATATTTATTTGCGGATACTTTACAGACTGTTCCTAAAATAAGAAGTTTCTCCTTGATTCGTCTATTGAAATCGCCGTCGTTTACGAATTTTCTTCGGCTATGAAGCGACGGCGGAGTTGCCCGCAAGCGCCGTCTATATCAACGCCCATGCGCCTGCGAAGGGTTGCGGATATACCTTTATCGTTCAACTTATTCATAAAGGCTTTTGCTTTTTCGTCGTCGGTCGACATAAGATTACGTTCTTTGACTTCGTTAAGCCTTATAAGATTGACGTGGCACGGCTTGCCTTTTAAAAGCTTTACGAGCGCGTTGACGCATTCGTCGGTATCGTTTTCTCCTGAAATCAGTGAATATTCAAAATAATACCGTCTTCCGGTTTTGTTGAAATAATTTTCGCACGCCGCCAAAATCTCCGATATTTTAAAAGATTTTGCAACGGGCATAATACGCGCTCGGGATTCGTCGAAAGGTGAGTGTAAAGAAATTGTGAGATTGACAGCAAGCCCTTCTTCGGCGAGCTCGTATATTTTGGGAACTAACCCGCAGGTCGACAAACTAACGTTTCGCGGGCTTACGTTTATTCCTTCGGGAGCGGCTAAAAGTTTTATGAATTTGATTACTTCTTCGTAGTTGTCGAGCGGCTCGCCGCTGCCCATCAAAACGACGTTCGTAACCTTTCTGTTCTTGATATCGCCGCCCGCTTCGCGATTGACGGTAAGAACTTCCGAAAGTATCTCGCCCGCCGAAAGGTTTCTGACGAGCCCTTCGAGCGTGGAAGCGCAAAAGGTGCAACCCATACGACATCCGACTTGCGTGGAAACGCAAAGAGTGTTGCCGTATTTATACTCCATCAGCACGCCTTCTATGACGTTACCGTCGTAAAGCCGAAACAAATACTTCTGCGTTCCGTCACGGGAAACGAGTTTTTTTATAATTTTGCAAGGCTCGTCAACGTAGCTTTCGCACAGTTTTTCACGAAGGGAAAGCGAAATATCCGTCATCTCGGATATAGCCTTACCCGAATGAAGATTCCTGAATATCTGCGCCGCGCGGAAAGGTTTTTCACCGCATGCAACCATCTTTTCGGTTAGCTCGTTTAAATTGTAGTCCTGAAGAATTTTCATGATTTTCTACGCATTACGCTGACGTAAAATCCCGCGCCGAACGACAAGTTCGGAAGGAATTGAAGTCCGTATTTTTTTTGTACGCAAGCAAGTTCGCAAGTTTCATAAATTGCTTCAAAATCTTCGTTATTATCTAAAAATTCAGAAACTATTCCGTCGTTTTCGCAGTCGAAGAAAGAACATGTCGAGTAGACGAGTTTTCCGCCCTTTTCCACGTAGCGCGAGCAGTTTGAAAGAATACTTGATTGAGTTTTTTTAAGCGACGAAAAAACGTTTTCGCTTTTGTTCAGTTTTACGTCGGGGTTAGATTTGAAAGTGCCGTAGCCGGAGCAGGGCACGTCGCACAAAACGGTTG
This sequence comes from uncultured Eubacteriales bacterium, assembly GCA_902767455.1. Lineage (GTDB taxonomy): Bacteria > Bacillota > Clostridia > Christensenellales > Borkfalkiaceae > UBA4636. Next base: position 3,793 of record CACXHH010000018.1, on the reverse strand, counting down.
AAAAGGTACCTAAACTCTCGTCGAATTCAGACGCGTCTTCGTTTACGACGGTAACGTTATTTTTGTGCATTCTTTCAACGTAAGAGCTTATAAGCGCCGCGCGATGAGCGTGAAGTTCAAGAGCCGTTACGCGATCGAATTTATCGGCAAGAAGCACCGTTTTGCCGCCGGGAGCCGCGCACGCGTCAAGCGCCGAAGCGCCGGAGCCCGCCAGCGAGCAGATAGCGACCGAACCTATCGATTGAAAAGTGTATATTCCCCTTTCAAAATCTTCGTCCATAGTTTTATTCGGAACGGAAAACGTGTTTGAAAAGGGCGTTTTTTCGTATTCGTAATTGCGTTCGGTAAGATATTTTTCACCGTCGACGCCCGTATTGAAACGAACGAAAGTGTATTCTTTATCAAAAGAAAGGATATCTTCCGCCGTGTCGCCGTAGTCTTCAATCAGTTTTTTAACGGCGAATTCGGGAAAGGAATATTTTACTGAAAAATAGCTTATTTTATCGGTCGGAAGCTCGATTTGCGCCGTTGAAAAGCGGCGGAGAAAAGCGTTCACGAAGCCCGCGTTGGCGGATTTTCCTATCTTTTTCGTAAGTTCTACGAGCGAATCCGTAACGGCAAACGGTTTATTGTTTAAAAAGCCTATCGCGTACATACCTATTTTGAGTATGATGCGTATCTTTGCCTTGGGGGTGCGGTCGCAAAGTTTATCTATGTAGTAATTCAGCCTTATATCGTTATCGAGTACGCCGTAGCATATCTTTACGGTTTTGGCTTTATTAAGCTGTTCAAGCGGCGTTTCTTTCAGAGCTTGTTTAAGATACGCGCCGTCCGAATACACCTTTGACAGAACGAGATATGAGTCGTAAAAGTTTATCATATCAATTTTTCACCCACGGTAAACTTTCGCCCCAAAAGGAAATCACGCCAGAAAAGCGCTTTTCCGCCTTCGAGCTGTAAGACGGTTATTTTTATCGCGCCGTCGCCGCATTTGACGACGACGCCGTCGTCAATATTTGAAGCGATTATCGTTCCGCACTCGGCGGCGGTATCGTTTTGCAAAGTTTCGCACGTATAAATTTTAAGAAGTTTACCGTTGTAATGCGTAAACGCTATCGGCCAAGGATTCATCCCGCGAACGAAATTGCGTATTGCTTCGGCGGGAAGAGAAAAATCTATCGCCGCGTTTTCCTTTTTTATCATTTTAACGTGTGTGGCGAGAGCTTCGTCCTGTTTTACGGGCGTAATTTCGTCGCGCTCTAATTTGTCGAGCGTTTCAACGATAAGCTTTGCGCCGATAACGGACAGACGGTCGAACAGTTCGCCCGCCGTTTCGTTTGCGCCTATTTTCGTCTTTTCCACGGCGAGAATATCCCCCGTATCAACGCCCGCTTCGGTTTTCATTATAGTAACGCCCGTTTCTTCGTCGCCGTTTATAACGGCGTACTGTATAGGCGCGGCTCCGCGGTATTTCGGAAGGAGCGAAGCGTGAACGTTCACTATCCCGCGCGGCGCGATATCTATTATCTCCTGCGACAATATCTGCCCGAAAGCGCAAGTGACCATAATATCGGCATCAAGCGCTTTAAGGTCGGCTACGCCTTCGCGGCTTATCCTGTCGTATTGAAGAACTTTAAGTCCTTTTTCGAGAGCAAAAGCCTTTACGGGTGAAGGAGTGAGTATCGCCTTTCTTCCGACGGGCTTGTCAGGTTGAGTTACGACGGCAAGAATTTCGTGTTTGCTCGAATATATCGCTTCGAGCGATTTAACGGCAAAATCGGGAGTGCCGAGAAAAACAATTTTCATTATTGAGCGTCCTCGATAGAAACGGCTTTGTCTGTGTAGAGTATGCCGTCGAGATGGTCGTACTCGTGGCAGATAGCGCGCGCGGTAAAGCCGTAGGCGGTAAACTTAAAGCCGTTGCCTTCTCTGTCGAAGGCTTTAACCACGACCTTGTTCGGGCGTTCGACCACGCCCACTTTATGCTCGACGGAAAGACAACCTTCCTTGCCCTTCTGCACGCCCGCCTGCTTGATGATTTTCGGATTTATAAATTCAAAATAGCCTTCGTCTTCGATGCTGATAACGAAAACGCGCTTTAAAACGCCTATCTGAACGGCGGCAAGCCCCGCGCCTTCGGCTTTGGTGACCGTTTCCTTCATATCGTCGAGAAGCGAAATTATCTCGTCGTCTATTTTTTCAACGGGTTTGGATATCTGTCTTAATATGGGATCGCCGACCTGTAAAATTTTTCTGTATGCCATTGTGTTTCCTCAAAAAAAATAAGTAAATAAAGCGTTATTCAGCTTAACTAAGGTTTGCCGGATTTATCTCGACGTATACGAGCGCCTTGGAGTTTGACGACGGCAAACTCAAATCGTAAACCGCGTCTATAACGTCGCGGCGATTAGCCGATATACGCATAAGGACCTGATACCTGAACTTGTTTTTCAATCTGCGTATAGGCGATTTCATCTTGTTGAAGAACAAGAAAGCCGTTTTGTTATGCGAATATAATTCGCTGAGTTTAAGATAAACTTCTTTGAGCGTTTCAACGCCCTTTTCTTCGTCGTCGCTTTCGACCATAACGCGGACGATAACGGCAAACGGCGGAAACGAAGTCGTTTTTCTGAGCGAACTTTCACGCGCGAAAAAGCCTTCGTAATCGTAATTTATCGCGTAGCGAAGCACGGGGTTTTCGGGACAGAACGTCTGTAAAACGACTACGCCCTTCTTGTCCGCTCTGCCGCTTCTTCCCGCAACTTGGGTTATAAGCTGAAAAGTCCGCTCGCCGCTCCTGTAATCGGAGAAGAAAAGGCTCATATCCGCGTCAAGTATCCCCACGAGCGTAACCGCCGGGAAATCGTGACCTTTGGCTATCATCTGCGTTCCGACGAGGATATCGGCTTTACGCTCGGAAAAATCAGAGAGAATTTTAAAATGACTTTCCTTGTTGCGCGTGGTGTCGTTATCCATACGGAGAATACGCGCGTCCGGAAGAAGTTTTTTAAGGTCTTCGACGACCTTTTGCGTTCCTGTGCCGACGTAATTTATGTGTATACTGCCGCAGTCGGGACAGGCGGTAAGCATTTTGTAAGTTGCGCCGCAGTAATGGCACTTCAACACGTTGCCGACCGAGTGATAATTCAAAGCTACGTCACAGTTGTCGCAACGGGCTACGTAACCGCATTCACGGCAGATAATGTGTTGCGAATATCCCCTGCGGTTAAGGAAGATAATGGCTTGATTTCCGCCTTCGACGCACTTTTTCAGTTCTTCCGTAAGCGCCGAAGAAAACGCCGAATTGTTTCCCCTTCTGACTTCTTTGCGCATATCCGCGATAATCATTTCGGGGAGCGGTTTTTTATTCACCCTTTCAGGCATTTTTACGAGATTGTAAACGCCGTTTTCGGCGGCGATATAACTGTCGACCGAAGGCGTTGCGCTCCCAAGAACAAGCTTACAACCGTTGAAATCGGCTCTGAACGACGCCACGTCGAAAGTGGAATAACGCGAGCTCGATTCGCTCACGTAGCTGCCGTCGTGTTCTTCGTCGATAACGATCAGCCCGAGATTTTCTAGCGGAGCGAATACGGCGCTTCTTGCGCCGACTGCGATATGAGCTTCGCCGGAACGAAGCCGCCACCACTCGTCGAAGCGCTCGCCTGCGGAAAGTCCGCTGTGAAGGATAGCGACGTCTTCGTCGAATTCCGCTCTCAACTGAGCGAGCATCTGCGGAGTCAGAGATATTTCGGGAACGAGCATTATCGCCGATTTTCCGTTTGATACGGCT
>CACXHH010000017.1 GCA_902767455.1 uncultured Eubacteriales bacterium | reverse complement strand
CAAAAAAGTACCCAAACCGGACGACGCCGCCGACGCGCTCGCCGTCGCGCTCACTCATCACAACACTTCAAGGTTTTCTTCCGGATTCGGAATAAAATAATAAACGGGGTTATTTATGATCGCTTATATCAAAGGAAACGTTTTATCCGTAACGGATAACGTCGTTATAATAGAAAACAACGGGCTTGGGTACGAAGTTTGCTGCTCGGCAAACGCGCTCGGTGCGATACTCGGCTCGCAAGTTGCCGAAGTCTATACTTATATGGCAGTTCGCGAGGACGGCGTTTACCTTTACGGATTCAAAGACCTTGCCGAAAAACAGATGTTTTTAAAGCTTATATCCGTTTCGGGCGTAGGTCCCAAAATGGGTATGACCGTGCTGTCCGGCATGAGCCTTAACGACTTAGCTTTCGCTATCGCTTCAAGCGACGTAAAAACGCTTTCGCGCATCAAGGGCCTTGGCAAAAAGACGGCTGAACGCATTATTCTCGAACTTCGCGAATCGCTCGCCGAAATCCCCGTAACTTCAGACGACGCTCCCGCGGTTGCCGCCGTTGAGTTTACGGAAGACGGAGAAAACGCCGTTCTTGCGCTTGTCAGCCTTGGTTACGGTAAGTCCGAAGCGACGAAAGCCGTCAAAGCTTCCGTCGAAGAAGGCGTTACGGGGCTTGAAAATCTTATCGCCGCGTCGCTGCGCAAGTTTGCTTAAAGTAGCGTCAGGCTTAAAAACGACACTATAAAAGGACCTTCGCATGGGTATTTACGACGACGACAACTATATAGTTTCCGCAATGGATATGGAAGACGACGGCAGAGTCGTCGATTCGGAACGCACCGACTACGACGAAGCCGAAAATATTCTGCGCCCGAAGTCTATGGAAGGCTACGTCGGGCAGGAAAAGGTCAAGGAAAACCTTACCGTCTTTATGGGCGCGGCGAAACTCCGCAACGAACCGCTCGACCACGTTCTTTTGTACGGCCCGCCGGGGCTTGGCAAGACGACTCTCGCGCACATTATCGCTACCGAAATGGGCGGGCAGATAAAAGTGACCAGCGGCCCCGCGATAGAAAAATCAGGCGATCTCGCCGCAATTTTGACTAACCTTAACGAAGGCGACGTCCTTTTCGTCGACGAGATACACCGTTTGAACCGTAACGTCGAAGAGATACTCTATCCGGCAATGGAAGACTTTTCTCTCGATTTCATCATCGGCAAAGGTCCTTCGGCAAGGAGCGTGCAGATACCGCTTAAACGCTTTACGCTGGTCGGCGCTACCACGCGAGCGGGGCTTCTTTCTTCACCGCTCCGCGACAGATTCGGCGTTATTTGCCGTCTTGAAATGTATTCTCCCGCAGAGCTTACCGAGATAGTTACGCGCTCGGCGAATATTCTCGGTTCGGAAATATCGCCCGAAGGCGCCAAGGAAATAGGCAGGCGCAGCCGCGGCACCCCGCGTATCGCAAACAGACTGCTTCGCCGCGTTCGCGACTTTTCCATCTTCGCCGGTCACGACGAAATAACTCTCGAAGACGCTCAAAAAGGCTTGAAGCGCATGGAGATAGACGAGCTCGGGCTCGACTCTACCGATACGCGCCTTTTGACGTCGATGGCTAAAAAATTCAACGGCGGTCCCGTCGGTCTCGACACGCTTTCTGCGACTATCAACGAGGACAGCGCCACTATCGAAGACGTTTATGAACCGTATCTTCTGCAACTCGGCTTTATCGCGAGAACGCCGCGCGGCAGAGTTCTGACCGTAAACGCCTATAAACATCTTGGGCTTCCCGTGCCAAGGGGCGCGCAGGTTTCCATTTTCGAGGATAACGATGCTTAAATCTTCAGACTTTTATTACGATCTTCCCGAAGAGCTTATCGCGCAGACTCCCGCAGAGCCGCGCGACAGTTCGCGCATGCTCGTCTACCACCGCGACGAAGACAAAGTCGAACACCGCATTTTTCACGATATCGTCGACTATTTTGACGATAATTACCTTTTCGTCGTGAACAACACGAAAGTTTATCCCGCGCGCATTTACGCAAAATCCGTTACAGGCGGAAAAATGGAGATACTGCTTTTGAAAAGGCTCAATCTCACCGACTGGGAAGTTCTCGTAAAGCCGGGCAAACGCGCTAAAACAGGCGCGTCTTTCGTAGTCAACGACGAATTGTCTTTCACCGTAAAAGATATAGCCGAAGGCGGCGGGCGTATTATCTCGTTCAAGTTTGACGGCGTGTTTGAAGATATTCTCTCCAAAGTCGGCGAAATGCCGCTTCCGCCATACATAAAAGAAAAACTCAAAGATCAGTCGCGCTACCAGACGGTGTACTGCAAGGAAGAAGGCAGCGCGGCGGCACCCACGGCAGGCTTGCATTTTACGCGTGAGCTTATCCAAAGGCTCAAAGATAAGGGCGTCGGGTTTGCAGAAGTTCAGCTAAACGTCGGGCTCGGAACGTTCAGACCGGTAAAGGTCGAAAACGTTGAAGAGCACGAAATGCACACCGAGTATTACAAGATAGACGAGTATAACGCTAGGCTTATAAACGACGCAAAGGCGGCGGGCAAAAAAATAGTCGCCGTCGGCACGACGGCCGTTCGCACTCTCGAAACGGTCGCCGACGAAAACGGTTTCGTCAAAGCTTGTTCGGGCGACACGTCGATAGTCATCTATCCGCCGTATAAGTTTAAATGCGTGGATAAGCTTGTTACTAATTTTCATCTTCCGGAATCGACTTTAATTATGCTCGTTTCGGCTTTTCTCGGAAGAGAAAAAACGCTTGAACTCTACGAATTAGCGGTAAAGGAGAGGTACCGTTTCTTTTCCTTCGGCGACGCCTGTCTCTTTTTATAAACTTCGTTACGCTGCGTTTCTGCTCGACGTTTTGAATTCGATGACCGCATGTGTCTATCTCATCCAAAACGTCTCGCGAGCCTTGCTTAACTCGTTTCTAAAAAGCGACGGAGAAGTTCGTTTCGTTATAAGCGGCGCATTTCTTCGTTTCCGCAAAGCCTCGCGACGGTAATACGCGACGAAAAATAAATCGATTATTTGCAATAAATGGAAAAATTCAGTTACGAAATCATCAAACAAGACGAGCATAGCGGCGCGAGAGCGGGCGTTTTGCATACGCCGCACGGAGATATTCCCACGCCTATATACATGCCCGTCGGAACGCAAGCGACCGTCAAGGGCGTTTTTCCGCGCGATCTCGAAGAAATAGGCGCGAAGATAATCCTTGCCAACACCTATCACCTGTACATGCGCCCGGGCGACGAAATAGTCAAAAAAGCCGGCGGGCTTCATAAGTTTATGAACTGGGATCACCCTATCCTGACCGACAGCGGCGGATTTCAGGTGTTTTCGCTCGCAAAACTCAACGACATAAAGGACGAAGGCGTAATGTTTCAGTCCAACGTCGACGGGAGCCGTCACTTCATCACTCCCGAGCGCGCGATAGAGATAGAAAACAATCTCGGCGCCGATATCATTATGGCGTTTGACGAGTGTTCTCCCTTCGGTTACGATCACGAAAAATCACGCGTGGCGATGGAGAGAACGCTTCACTGGCTCGATCGTTGCTGTAAGTATCATAATAACGACGAGCAAGCTCTGTTTCCCATAGTGCAGGGTAACGTCTTTAAAGACCTTCGCGCTCAAAGCCTTGAACGCACCAAGCCTTACGTTAAATACGGTATGGGTATAGGCGGACTTTCGGTAGGCGAGCCCAAGGAAGTAATGTACGACGTGCTCGATTCTATGCTTCCCTTTTATCCGCAGTACGTTCCGCGCTATCTTATGGGCGTAGGAAGCCCCGACTGCCTTATCGAAGGCACTCTTCGCGGAATAGATATGTTCGACTGCGTGCTCGCAACGAGAATAGCCCGAAACGGCACGGCGCTTACTTCGCGCGGTAAAGTCGTAGTCCGCAACGGTATTTACAAAGAAGACTTCACCCCGCTCGACGACGAATGCGATTGTTACTGCTGTAAGCATTACACAAAAGCCTACCTTCGCCACATGATAAACGTCGGCGAGATGATGGGCGGAATGCTTTTAAGCCTTCACAACACGCACTATCTGTTAAAACTCATGCGCGGCATGCGCGAAGCTATTCTCGGCGACTACGTTGCCGAATACGTCGCGGAGTTTTACGCAAAGCAAAACGACTACGCTCCGCCCGCGGCAAAATAGTCAATTTGCCGTTTAAACGTTAAAACGCTTGCAAAAACGGTAATAATTTAGTATTATATTAAAAAGACGAATAATTTGGAGGTCAAAATGCTTTTTAGTTTTCTCGCCGCGTCTTCGCAGACGACTTCGGCAGTTGCAAACGCAAGTCAGAACAACAGTTTCTTTGCAAAATACGGTACCTGGATAATGCTTCTCGCGATCATAGCTTTGATGGTCGTTTACTTCCTTTTCTCGAACAATCGCAGAAAGAAACAGGAAAAAGAACTTGACGATATGATGAGCGCCTTAAAAGTAGGCGACAGAATAATGACCATCGGTCGTTGGTACGGCGAGATAGTCGAAGTCCTTCCCGACGGAATGTTCGTCGTCAAAACCGGCTCCGACGAGCACCCCGGTTACGTCACCATCGAAAAGGCGACTATCGCTCATATTTTCAAGAAGGAAGCCGCTGAAACGCTTCCCGACGAGCTGCCGAGCGAAGACGTGTTCGGTAACGCAACGACTTCGGAAGAAACTTCCGTAGAAGAAACGACGGAAGAACAAACGGAAGAAGCCGCCGAAAATGCTTCCGACGAAGAATAATATCGGAATATACTTTAAAAACCTCGCATACGATAGTGTGCGAGGTTTTGTTATGGATAAAAAACTCTTTTTGAGCGTTACGGCTTCCGTACTCGTCGCCGTGGGGATAAGCCTCGGCGCCGTGCTCGTTTTTTCGCTTATCGTCACAGCAACGGGGCTGCCCGACTCTTTTATCCGCCCTATAAACTACGTTATAAAGCTTTTGTCGCTGTGTATCGGTTGCGTCGTATTTTCGACGGAAGGAAAAGGGCTTTTACGCGGGGCTTTCGTGGGTTTGTTCTACTTTTTGCTTGCCAACGTTATTTTTGCGCTTATAGCCGCGGATTTTTCTCTGTCGGTAAGTCTGCTTATCGATTTGTCGTACTGCCTTATCGTAGGCGCGGTGGCGGGCGTTCTCGCCGTAAATCTCAAAAAAAAGTAAAATAACTAAGTTAAATTTCATTTGCGCCGATAAAGCGTTTGAAAAATTTTCGGTTATATGGTAATATAAGTAGGACAAACGTGAACGACGTATACCGTTATAAGGTAGTTTTATCGTCTTTTCGTCGACATTTTTTTCTTCGCGGCACTAAAAAAACGCCGTTTTTTTGTCCGCCGCGAAATTTTAACGTTTTTTGTTAAAAAAACCGTCGAATATTTTGAAAAAAATATTGACTTTAAGACAAGATAAAGTTATAATATAATGGTATATGTTTTAACGGGTGTTCTCTTTTCTTGTGAGCGGGCGTCCGTGGACAAGACTAATTAGAACTTACCTATTTCAGGAGGCAACATGAGTAGAGGCAAATCAATCTTTCTGCTTATTCTTACCGGCATTATCGTAGCGGTAATGGCGGTAGCTTGCTTTTGCAGTTTCCCGATCCCCGGTTCGATCAAGGACTATAACTCGGTTATGAGCCTTATCGGTCAGGGTATCGACCTTAAGGGCGGCTACTACGTAGTTCTCACCCCGCAGGACACCAGCGAAAGCACGGATGACGTTATCGAGGAAGCTCAGACTATTTTAAGAACGCGTCTCGATAAAAAAGGTTACACCGAAGCGGTTATCACCGTTCAGGACGGTAACAAAATAAGAGTCGAAGTTCCGGACGTTGATAACGACGACGAAGTTCTCGAAATCATCGGTAGTACCGGTACCATAACTTTCCGCGATTCGAGCGGCACCGTATATCTTAACGGCGACGATATCACTTCCGCATACGTAGGTTACGAAGAAGGCGAATACGTAGTTATAATGAACTTCACCGAAACGGGCGTTTCCAAGTTCAGCGAAGCTACGGCAACCGTTTACGCTTCGAGCGATAAAAAGCTGTACATCTACCTCGGTGACGACGTAGTGTCCAGCCCGCAGGTCAACGGTCAGATCACGAGCTCTTCCGCTAAGATCGAAGGTACTTTCACTTACGACGAAGCAGAATCTCTCGCGGCGGTCATCGACAGCGGTAGGCTTCCTATCGAATACGAAGTTTCCGAACAGCGCAGCATAAGCGCAAGGCTCGGTGAAACGGCTGTTTCCAAGAGCTTGCTCGCGGGCGCTATAGGTCTGCTTATAATCTTTATCATAATGATCCTTTATTACAGGGGTATGGGCGTTGCGGCGGATATCGCTCTCGTTATCTATACGCTTCTGTTCGTGATATTCCTTGCGATAGTTCCCGGCGTCCAGCTCACGCTTCCCGGTATTGCCGGTATACTTCTTTCGATAGGTATGGCGGTCGACGCGAACATCGTTATCTTTGAAAGGGTAAAACGTGAATACGCAGGCGGCAAGACTATGGTTTCCGCCGTTGATTCGGGCTTCAAGCGCGCCGTTATCACGGTTATCGACTCCAACGTTACGACCATTCTTGCTTCCATCGTTCTGTACTTCCTTACGACTGGTGCGATTAAAGGCTTCGCGATAACGCTTCTTATCGGCGTAGTTATCTCTATGCTGACGTCCATCTTCATCACGAGATGGTATCTTAAGATAATGGCGGCGCTCCCCGCGCAGGAAAAGAAGGACAAGTTCTTCAACTTGAAGAGGGAGGAACCGAAAAATGCTTAAGAACAAAGAATTGAAAATCGTTGAAAAGTTTAAGATGTTTATCTGCATCGCTCTCGTAGTGGTGCTTCTCGGCGGTATATTCATGCTCGTCAGAGTGCTCGGCGGCGGTAACGTAATGAATTTCGGTATCGACTTTACCGGCGGCGCCGTAATCGATCTCGACCTTTCCACTTACGCGCGTGACGCCGAAGTTCAGAAGGTCATCAAAACCGAAGTCGGCAATATCCTTGCGAACAACGAATACGGTCTGAGAGTCGAAGGCGAAATGACTACTTCCAACTCCACCGAAGGCATTACCTTTGAATGGAGAATAGCCAACCAGTACAAGGGCGCTACCGTAAACGACAACACGAGCGAAGAGTTTATCGATTTCGTCAAGATCGACCTTTCCAACGAAATCACCGAAAAGATAAACGAACTCGTCGAAGGTAAAGAAGGCGTTGCCGCAAACGCTACTTTCGTAGCCGCAGGCGCAACTCTTCCCGACACTAACGAAAAATTCGTTACGGCTTACATCGTTGGTCCTTCTGCGGCGGGCAGCCTTATCTCCAAAGCTATTATAGCTCTTCTCGTTGCTATAGTCGTAATGCTCGTATACATCGTCATAAGATTTACCGCTTCTTCGGCTCTTGCCGCTGTCTGCGCTCTTTT
>CACXHH010000016.1 GCA_902767455.1 uncultured Eubacteriales bacterium | reverse complement strand
TTGCCGAAAACGAAAAATTCGTCGTCGAAGGCAACTATTTCACTATCGACTGTTCTTCTCTTCCGATGGTCGTAAGACCTAACGGCGATATAGTATCCAAAGATGAATCCTATCAGTCGCATACTACGCTTATCCACACCAACTGTCCTTCCGAAAGCGATAACGGTACGGACGTTTCCATCAGAAACGTAAACTTCGTCGGTAACGCTCCGAAGATAGAAGATACTTCCAAATGCGGCGGCGTAATTCTTCACAAAGCCACCGACGTAAACTTCACGGCTTACAACAACATTAGCAACGCCTTCATCATCGACTACTTCCCCGAAAGCTCCGTGCTTCCCTACGTCGTCGAAAAATGCAAGGCTTACGACGCTTTCGATACCATAATCTATCTCTGGGGCGGCGATATCGAGATCAAGGACAGTGAACTTATCGGCGCGGGCGGTCCTGCGATGATAGTCGACCACGTTAGGCCCGAACAGGAAAACAACTACGGCAGACCGAGCAGCGTTAAAGTTACCAACAGTAATATCCACTCTTACGTTACCGGTCAGGAAGCTTGGTTCAATATGTATAACGCTTCGGCGATAGTTGCCGGCATAGTTTCTATGGACGATGCCTTCAAGCCGTTTGGTCGTTCGTTCGTTAAGACTCGCCGGACGGGCGAAGGCGAAAACGATAAACTCTTCTTTATCGACTTCGTTGCGTTTTATAAATCGGGTAGCGCCGAAGGCATGACCGATACCCGTATCACCGGTTACTACGGTCAGGACGAAACGGCTCCGCTCGACTTCGGTACCTATACGAAACCTTGGGACAGATTCGCTTCCTTGGCAAGTCCCGAAACGATGACTCCCGTAGCTCAATTTATAGAGTATATGTATCAACAGCCTGCTGTTCCTCCCGTATTTATGACTAACGCAGGCGGGCTCTCGTATCTTAATCCTTCCGTCGGTCTATTCGATAACACCAACACACAGATCGTGGATCCTGACAACGCCATGTTCAAGGGCGATCTTCTCTATCTCATCTATTCGAGAATGGGGCTCGTTCTTAACTATCATAACGTAGGCGAAACCTACTAAAATCAAGCTTAAACGAGCAATATAAAAGTCGGCGGTTTGCTGTTGCAAACCGCCGACGATTTTTTATCTTAAATTATTTATGTTCGGTCATGGCGATGGGGTCGAGAACTTCGTCGAGAAGTTTTTCATCCATAAGCCCGTATTCGAGGATAAGGTCTTTTATGCGAACGTTTTTCTTTAAAGCTTCTTTTGCAAGCTCCGCCGATTTCTTGTAGCCGATATACGGGCAAAGCGCCGTAACTACGCCAACGCTTCCGTAAACGAGTTCTTCGCAATGTTCTCTGTTTGCTACGATACCGACGATACAGTTATCAATAAGCGTTCTGACCGCGTTCGTCAGGCAAATTATAGACTCGAACAGTTTGTAGAATATAACGGGCTCGAAGGCGTTGAGTTCGAGCTGTCCCGCTTCCGCCGCCATGGCGATCGTCGTATCGTTGCCGAATACGAGAAAGGCGACTTGCGAAACGACTTCGGGTATAACGGGATTGACTTTGCCGGGCATTATGGAAGAGCCGTTCTGCATGGCGGGAAGCGTTATCTCGCCAAGCCCCGTTTTAGGTCCGCTCGACATGAGCCTTAAATCGTTGCTCATTTTTGAAAGATTTACGGCGAGCGCTTTGAGCGCGCCCGAAACGTACGCGAAGGCGTCGACGTTTTGCGTAGCGTCGATAAGATCGTCAGCCTTTTTGAGTTCTCTGCCCGTATACTTGGCAAGATCGGAAACCACGTGCTCGAAGTATTCGTGCCCGACGTTTACCGCCGTACCTATCGCGGTGCCGCCTAAATTTACCGTTTTCATCTCTTCAAGCGCCGTTTCGATACGTTTTCTGTCGCGTTTTATAGCCGAAGCGTAAGCGGCGAATTCCTGACCGAGCCTTATGGGAACGGCGTCTTCAAGCTGAGTTCTGCCCATTTTGACGACGTTGTCAAACTGTTTGGATTTGTCGCTTAAAGCGGCGATAAGGTCGTTTAAAACGCTTAAAAGCTTATCCGAAAGCTCCAGCACGGTCAGTTTGCCTGCCGTTGGTATAACGTCGTTGGTCGACTGCGATTTGTTTACGTGGTCGTTCGGATGGCAGAGATATTCACCTTTTTTGCCGCCGAGTAGTTCTGTGGCTCTGTTGGCGATGACTTCGTTGACGTTCATATTGACCGAAGTTCCCGCTCCGCCCTGAACGCCGTCGGTGATAAACTCGCCGTCAAACTTTCCGTTTAAAGCTTCGTCGCAGGCGGCGACTATGGCTTTAGAAGTCTTTTCGTCGATATAGCCGTATCTTCCGTTGACGATAGCGGCGACTTTCTTTATCGATACGATATTTTTTACGAAAGTAAGATTCATTCTGTTGCCCGTAATCATAAAATTACGCGCGCCCCTTAAAGACTGAACGCCGTAATACGCGTCTTCGGGAACGGCGAGAGTGCCGATAGAATCGCTTTCATTTCTGAATTGCATCGTTATTCGTACCTTTTGTGAGTTTCGTTTATATATAGTATATACTTTTCTCGGAAAAAGTCAATTAAATGAATATTGTTTTTGACGGACAAACAGTTATTATTTTTACTTTATACGGCTTTTTCCTTGCAAAGTTTTATATAATAGGGTAAAATATATACGAAAGGATAATTATGAAAAAGGTCACGATATATACCGACGGAGCTTGCTCTTATAATCCCGGTCCGGGGGGATGGGGCGCCGTACTCATCTACAATTCAAAACGTAAAGAGATTTCGGGCGGGGAAGAAAACACCACCAACAACCGTATGGAAATGACGGCAGTAATACGCGCTCTCGAAGCTTTGAAGGAGCCTTGCGTCGTTGACCTTTATTCGGATTCGGCTTACGTCGTGAACGCTATATCCGAAGGCTGGCTTTTAAGATGGGAATCGTCTTCTTGGCGTACCGCAGACAAGAAACCCGTTAAAAACGACGATTTGTGGAAAAGAATAACCGAACTGCTGAAAATACATCGCGTAACCTTTTTAAAGGTCAAGGGCCACGCCGACGACGAGCTCAACAACCGCTGCGATCAACTTGCCCGCGGTGAAGTTGAAAAATTGTTGCAGTAATAATTACCGCAAATTTACGTAATATAATTATAATATGTTATCGGCAGATAAAAAAGAGAAGATATCTTCGATAATAACCGTTATCGCAACGATAGTCCTTTCGGGCGCGTCGGCGATTTTTTTATGGCTTTATCTCGACGTTACGAATATAGCTTTTCTTTTAACGTACTCGATTTTATTGAAAATAATATCTGCCGTCTTTTTCTTCGCAACGGCGCTGTTTTCGGTGGTTTTTACGATTCTTGACAACGACCTTTTCGTAAGGCTGATATTTTCCGCGGTATGTTTTACGGCGATAGTAGCCGTCGCCGCGTTTCTTTTACAGATAGTCGGTTTCTGGGATAAAGTTTCGTCGATCGAACAACTGCGCTCGTACATTGCGCAATTCGGAACTTTCGCCGTTATAATAACGATAATATTGCAGATATTACAGGTTATTTTACTGCCTATACCGGGTTTCGTCGCCGTGGGCGCGGCGGTTGCGTTATTCGGGCCGTTCTACGGCGGGCTCGTCAGTTACGTCGGAATAATGATAGGCTCGCTTTTAGGCTTTTTCGTCGGAAGAGTTCTCGGCTATAAATTTGCGGGTTGGCTTGTCGGCAAAGATTCTCTCGACAAATGGCTCGAACGCGTAAAAGGTAAAGATAAAGTCGTTCTGACGTTGATGTTTCTGCTGCCGTTTTTCCCCGACGACGTGCTCTGTTTCGTTGCGGGCCTGTCGTCTATGAGCAAGAAATATTTTATCGTTATGATAACGATATGCAGGATAATTTCCGTTTTTACGACGGCTTATTCGGTAGACGGAAGCATTATTCCCTACAACACCTGGTGGGGTATACTTATATGGGCGGCGCTCATCGTCGCTACTGCGTTTATCTCTTTCGTCGTCTA
>CACXHH010000015.1 GCA_902767455.1 uncultured Eubacteriales bacterium | reverse complement strand
TCAAGTCCCGTCACCTCGACCAAAATACGCCCGTCGAAAAATATGCGACGGGCGTATTTCTTATAGCTTACAAGCGTTTATCAAAGTTTAAAGGTAAGGCTTACGGGGTTATGGTCGGAATACGCGAACTGCGTGTCTATAACGGCGTAAGATACGACGGTGACGTTATCGGTCGTCATAAAGCCGTCAATAGTTAAAACGTACTGCCCCGCGTGATATGCCGAGTCGGCATTACGGCACGAAGGAACGGGGTTATCCTTATCGAGCGGAGCGACGAGCGAAACGTGCTTGCCGTCGAAAATTCCTTCGGGGATAGGTTTCGCCCAAGTATATTCTTTATCGCCCTTTCCGAAATAGACGGAAGAGTCGCCGAGAATATCTTTATTGAAGTCGCCGCCCGCAACGCAGTAGTTGCCGTCTGCGTATTCGGCTTCCATATCGGCGATTATAAGTTTGAGTTGGTCTGTTGTGATAGTGCCGTCGGAAGTGTACGCGGAAAGGTGGTAGTTATACAGCACGAGATACTTTCCGTTGCTTAAAACTATTCTCGTTTTCGAGTAGCAGCGATCGAGATCGACGAGCTTTGCAAACCCGCTTTCAATCGGCAATTCAACGCGTTTCGCGCCCGCTATCGGGAAGGACGAGAAGGTCATTATTCCCGAGCGCGACGAGCCGTGCGGCTGCAAGAACGGATAGAACAGGAAGGGAGAATCGTAGTTCTGCGCGAATACGTACGCGAATTTATCGAGCGCGGAAGTAAGATACTTTCTCTCGTCGACGTGGTAGGTACGCGTCGAATCGAAGTCAACTTCCTGAACGAAATAAAGATCCGCCGCCTGTTCTTTCAGTAAAGCGGCGATACTTTTAAGGTTTTTGTCAAGGCGCTCCTTCGACCACGCCCACGACTGCGTTCCGCCGTCCATAAAGAAGCCGTAGTCGGCTTCGTAAGCGCCGAAGCCCATATTGTAGGATACGAGTTTATACTCTCTGTTGCGATAGATAGACGCAGAAGAAGTGCCCCTTGCACTGAGCGCCTGATCGCCTATTCTATGGAAATCGAGAAAGATGTACCCGAGATAGCCGGCAAACACGAACGTCAAAGTGAGCACGACTATGAGAACGACTTTTAAAACCGTTTTAACAACTTTGTTCATTTTTCCACCGTATACAGTATTTTCGTTGACTTCGGTCATTATATCATAAGACGGATATTAAGTCAAGACTATTTCGTTAAATTTGCCTTTCGGCGAAAGGATAAAGGACGAAAACGCCTTCAAAAGCCCGTTTTGGCAAAAAATAAGCGGCAAAGCACGAAAAAAATTTTCAATCGTTTGACAAAAAGCATAAAGGACTTTATAATATTTAAGATTGTATCTTTATTTAACTTTCTAATAGGCGGCGCGCCTTGCCGAAAGCAAGTTTCACGCGAATATTTTTTTATCCGCTTGAAAACATGGAAACAGGAGTTTTATGAAAAGAGAAGACGTCAGAAACATAGCTATCATCGCCCACGTCGACCACGGCAAAACGACGCTCGTTGACCAGCTTTTGAAGCAGAGCCATATTTTCAGGGCTAACGAAGTGGTCGCCGAACGCGTTATGGACAGCAACGATATCGAACGCGAACGCGGAATAACCATTTTAGCGAAAAACACTTCCGTTCACTATAACGGGGTAAAAATAAACATTATCGACACGCCGGGACACGCAGATTTCGGCGGTGAAGTCGAACGCATTTTATCTATGGTGGACGGCGTTCTTCTGCTCGTTGACGCAGTTGAAGGCTGTATGCCGCAGACGCGTTTCGTTCTCAAAAAAGCGCTTAATCTCAACAAAAAGCCTATCGTAGTCATCAACAAGATAGATAAGGGCGGCGACGTGGACAAGACTCTTGATTCGATAATAGAGCTGTTTCTCGATCTCGGAGCTTCCGACGAACAGCTCGACTTCAAGACCGTTTACGCTTCGGCAAAACAGGGTTGGGCGGTCAAGGACCTTGCCGACGAAAGAGTCGACATCACGCCTATTTTCGATACGATAATCAGCGAGATCCCCGCCCCCGAAGGCGAGATCGACGAGCCGCTTCAGCTTATGATCTGCAATATCGACTACGACGAATACGTCGGCAGAATAGGCGTTGGCAAGATAATCCGCGGTAAAATAGAGCAAAACCAACAGGTCGCCATCTGCCGCACGGACGGAACGGTCGCCACCGAAAAAGTTTCGCGCCTTTACCAGTTCGAAGGGCTTAAACGCACGGAAGTGCCCGAAGGTAAAATGGGAGATATAGTCGCAATCAACGGCGCCGAAAAGATAAATATCGGCGAAACGGTCTGCGCCGCCGATCACCCCGATCCCCTTCCCTTCGTAGCTATCGACGAGCCGACGATCTCCATGATGTTCATGGTAAACAACAGTCCGTTCGCAGGGAAAGAAGGCAAGTTCGTAACTTCCCGCCATTTAAGGGCAAGGCTGTTTAAAGAAGTTGAAACCAACGTAAGCATGCGCGTTGAAGAAACGGAGTCCGCCGACACATTCAAGGTCTACGGCAGGGGTGAGCTTCACCTTTCAATACTCGTAGAAAATATGAGAAGAGAAGGTTACGAGTTCCAGGTTTCCCGCCCGAAGGTCATTTTCAAGGAAATAAACGGCAGATGCCACGAACCGATGGAAGATCTCGTCATCGAAGTTCCCGAAGAATACGTCGGCGCCGTCATGAACAAGATAGGCGCGAGAAAAGGTGAGCTTATCAACATGAGCCTTAACCCGAGCGGAGAAACCAAGCTCGAGTTTAAAATTCCGTCACGCTGTCTTATAGGCTACCGCAGCGAAATGCTTACCGACACAAAGGGCTTCGGCGTTATGAGCCACGTTTACTCGGGTTACGAAGAATACAAAGGAGATATCAACGAGAGAACGCGCGGTTCGCTCGTATGCTTCGAGCCGGGCGTCACCACTCAATACGGGCTTTTCAACGCTCAGGAACGCTGTACGCTGTTCGTCGGCCCCGGGCTCAACGTTTACGAAGGAATGATCGTAGGTGAAAATTCGAGAGAAGAAGATCTCGTCGTCAACGTCTGCAAGACCAAGCATCTCACAAACAACCGCGCAAGCGGAAGCGACGAAGCTTTAAAGCTCGTTCCGCCCACCACTTTGAGCCTTGAACAGTGCATGGAGTTTATCGCCGACGACGAACTCGTCGAGCTTACGCCAAAGAGTATTCGTCTGAGGAAGAAGATTCTTTCCAAGGAAACGCGCATGAAGGAATGGGCTAAAACGAGAAACAGACAATAAAAATTCGGAATGCGGAATTATATGTAGATAATACTTATTATATAACGTAGAATTTATAATTATTGTAAAATAAAAGACATTAAAACGGCTGACCGTCAATTCGGTCAGCCGTTTTGCGTTAAGTTTTGGCGTTATATAATCTGCGTTTTTATCAGTCTTTTTTCTTTACGCCGAAAAGTTTTTTAACGAACCCCGGGAGATCTTTTTTCTGCTTTTCTTCGCCTTGTTCGGGAGCCTGATAAGCCGAACGCGTTTCGGGGCGTGCCGCGTATCCGTCGTTATCGTAACGGGGTTCGTCCTGTTGTTGAACGGGCCTGTCGTTTCTGTAAAGATCGCGGTCGAATTGTTCGGCTCTTTGGTAACCGCGGTCGTTCGGATAATTACGCTCGCTTTGATACTGTTCACGCGCGCGGTCGGGCGCGGCGGCGCGAGCGTCTTCGTTGCGGTTTGCGGAATAGGACGCGCCGTAAGGACTGCCCGTGTATGAACGGTTGGGCGCCCACGAATTGTGTTCTTCGTAAGAAGAAGTCTGTTCTTCGCCACGGTTTTCGGAAGCATCTTCGTCGTTTCTTGCGGCGAAGAGTTCGTTATACGCTCTTGCGTTTTCTTCGGTAACGCCGCCTTCCGCCGCGTTGAAGCCCGTTGCGATAAGCGTTATTATGACTTCCTCCTGAAGTTCTGGACTGATGTTGGCGCCGAATATCACGTTAGCGTCTGGATCGACTATGTCGCGAACGTTTTTAGCCGCGTCGTTTATCTGCGTAAGAGTAAGGTCGGTGCCGCCGGTAACGTTGAAAATAACGCTCCTTGCGCCTTCGATAGTAGTTTCGAGAAGCGGGCTCGATACGGCGCCTTTTACGGCTTCGACTATCCTGTTTTCGCCCTTTGCGCTGCCTATTCCCATGTGCGCAAGACCTTGGTTTTTGAGCGTCGTTCTGACGTCGGCAAAGTCAAGGTTTATAAGCGAAGGAGTTGCGATAAGGTCGGCTATACCGCAGATGCCCTGACGGAGCGTATCGTCCGCGTAGCGCAACGCTTCGATGAACGGAGTGTTGGGCTTCATGGCTTCCATCAACTTGTCGTTGGGGATAATGATTATCGTGTCAACGTGTTTTTCGAGATTTGCGATACCTTTTTCGGCGTTCTTACAGCGCTTGTTGCCTTCAAACGAGAAGGGTTTGGTTACGACCGCTACGGTCACGCAGCCCTTTTCTCTGGCTATTTTCGCGATAACGGGAGCGGCTCCCGTGCCCGTGCCGCCGCCCATGCCGGCGGTTATGAATAAAAGGTCTACGCCGTCGAGTATCTGTTCGATAAGCTCTTTGCTTTCGTTAGCCGCCTTTTCGCCTATCTCAGGATCGGCGCCTGCGCCTAAACCTTTGGTTTCGAGCGCTCCTATCTGATACCTGTCTTCGGGCGCGCACATGGAGAGAAGCAAAGCCTGCTTGTCCGTGTTTATCGCTACGAAATGAGCGGTGTTTACCCCGGCCTGTATCATTCTGTTTACGGCGTTATTACCTGCGCCGCCTACGCCTATGACCATTATTTTGGCAACGTTCAATCCATCGTCTAATACCATATATTTTCTCCTGACGTCTTCTTTTCGTTTTTCAGTTTGCCGTTCGGTTTCTTCTTCCGTTTCGCGGACGGCTTCTGTTTGAACGGTCGTTTTCATTTGCCGTTCTTCCTGCGGCTTTTCTTCGCCGCTCTCTTGCGGTTGCTCCCGCAATTCTTCCGTATCGTCGAAAACAGCAGTTTCGGCGACGGGTTGAGAATATAATTCTTCGTAAGTCGCGGTGTAGTTTTCCGTCAACGGCTCGTCGACGGTTTCTTCTTCGTAATCGTCTTCGGGCTCGTCGTCGACGGTTTCTTCTTCGTAATCGCTTTCGGGCTCTTCGTCGACGGTTTCTTCTTCGTAATCGTCTTCTAGCTCTTCGTCGACGGCTTCTTCTTCGTAATCGTCTTCGGGCTTGCCGTCAACGGCTTCTTCTTCGTAGTCGTCTTCGTGCTCTTCGTCGACGGTTTCTTCTTCGTAATCGTCTTCGGGCTTGCCG
>CACXHH010000014.1 GCA_902767455.1 uncultured Eubacteriales bacterium | reverse complement strand
GAATCCGTAGCCGGAAAGTTCGAACTCGACGATGGCTTCGTCAACGGATAAAGGTTTGACTTCGAACTGTTTGGTTTTAACGAGCCTGAAATCTTCTTCGGCAGGCTGTTCTTCAAAGAGTTTGTCGCCCTTGTATGCGCCTTTTTTAAGTTTGGCTTCGAGTTTTGAACGGTGTTTATATATCTGACGTTCAACTTTAGGCAGAACTATATCGATGGCGTCGTAGAAATTTTCAGCTTTTGCCTCAGCGCGGATAAGCTGACCTTGATAGTCGAGCGACAATTCGATCTTAGCTTCTTTTTTCTCTTTTTTGAGATAGAGTTTGCATCTTGAATCGTCGTCAAAATACTTGTCGAGCTTGGCAATTTTCTTGTCAAGAACGTCTTTGAGTTCTTGATTGACGTGGTAATTTTTTGCTACGATTTCAATTTTCATAATAATTCTCCTTATATTCTTTTACGCCCGAACGCGAAAAAACGCGTTTAGGCGGCGTTGCTTATTTTATTTTTTACGGCTTTAAGTTATCGAAAAATTCAAAAACCCGTCCGTAACGTAAGCTTTTACGCGGCTTCCCGACCTTATTTCGCCGCTTAAGATCTTTTCCGAAACGGCGTCTTCGAGAATATCGGTAACGGCTCGGCTCAACTGCCTTGCTCCGTAATCGGGGCTGTAACCGTCGTCAACGACGAGCCTTACTACGTCCTCGCCGTACACGAAAGCTATTTCGCGCTCGGCAAGCCTTGCTTTGAATTTTTCTATGATAAGACGGCAAATCATGGCGCAGTCGTCTTTGGACAGCCTGCGGAAAGGTATGATATCGTCTATCCTGTTTAAAAATTCAGGACGGAACTCACGGCGCAGAGCCGACATTATCCTGTCCGTTTCTCCGCCGCCGCGGAACTGTTCGGCGGGATTTTGTTTTTCGTGAGCGCCAAGATTTGAAGTCATAATGATAACGGCGTTTTTGAAGTCTATGAGCCGACCTTTGTTATCCGTCAATCTGCCGTCGTCGAATATCTGCAAGAAGAGATTGAAAACGTCGCGATGAGCCTTTTCTATCTCGTCGAACAAGACGACGGAATAAGGCTTTCTTCTCACCTTTTCGGTGAGCTGACCTTCTTCGTCGTAACCGACGTATCCCGGGGGCGCGCCTATAAGCTTTGCCACGCTGTTGCTTTCCATATACTCGCTCATATCGATACGGATAAGCATGTTTTCGTCGCCGAATACCGTTTCGGCAACGGCTTTTGCAAGTTCGGTTTTACCAACGCCCGTAGGCCCTACGAAAAGAAATACGCCTATCGGTTTTTTAGGATCTTTAACGCCCGTCATGGCGCGGCGGATAGCGTGCGAAACGACCGTTACGGCGTTGCTCTGACCGATAACGCGGGATTGAAGCGAACTTTCAAGCGACAAAAGTTTTTCCGATTGAGCTTCCGTGAGCCTTGCGACGGGGATCCCCGTCTGTTCGCTTATGACTTTGGCAACGTCGTCGCCGTCGATATACGGCGCGCTCTTGAAGCGGCGCCTGTCAAGCTGTTCGTTCAAAAGGTCTATGTCCGCCGAAAGCTTGAAAAGCCTTGATTGAAGTAGCGTACAGTCCTTTCCGAGCGTCTTATAGTATTCGATTTCCTTTAATATCTTTCGCCTTTCGTTTTCCTTGGCGGAAAGATCTTTGTCGGGTTCGTCCGCCAGAATACGCGAGCGAGCCGCGGCTTCGTCGATAAGGTCGATGGCTTTATCGGGCAAAAATCTGTCGGTAACGTATCTGTCGGAAAGCGTGACGGCGGCTTCGATAGCCGAATCGGTTATTTCGATGCCGTGGTGAGCTTCAAATCCGTCGCGTAGACCTTTTATTATTTCGATCGAAGCTTCGACCGAAGGCGGATCGACGTAGATGGGCTGAAACCTTCTGACTAACGCGGGGTCCTTTTCCATATATTTACGGTATTCCGCGATAGTGGTGGCGCCGATAACGCGTATTTCGCCGCGCGCAAGAGCGGGTTTTAATATCTCGCTTGCGTCCACACCGTCCGATTTTGCGCCCGTCACGAGATTATGTATCTCGTCAATGAACAAGATAACTTCATCGTGAGTGGTAACGTATTCGATTATATCTTTAATTCTTTGCTCGAATTCGCCTTTTATCTTGGCACCGGCTACGACGCTCGACAAATCGAGAGAGTAAACTATTTTATTTTTCAGCGACGACGGAACGACTCCGTCGGCAATTTTCGACGCAAGACCTTCAACGATCGCCGTCTTGCCTATGCCCGGCTCGCCTATTATCAAAGGATTGTTTTTAAGCCTTCTGGATAAGGTGTTGACGACGCGTTCGGTTTCCGTTTCTCTTCCGATAACTGGGTCGAGTTTGCCGCGGCGGGCTTTTTCGGTAAGGTCTATCCCGAAGCGTTCGAGCGGAGTTCCCGAAATAGAAGGAAAAGTCCTCTCGGATTGCGCGGCGTAGTCTGCCGCCGACTCGGTATAGCCTTCGAATTTTTTATTATTTCCGGTCGGCGCGTTCTCTCCCTTTCTTGAAGAATTTTTCCACGAGTAAACGAGATTTTTTATTGCCGAAAAGAGTTCCGCGTAGTACGCCGTGCTGTGTTTCAAAAGGGCGTTTCCTTCGCATTTTTCTTGCATTATCGCAAGGAGAAGATGCTCGGGAGAAACGAATTCGAGCCCCGTTTCGTCGGCTATCGCGGCGGAAACGTTCATGGCGACTTTGGTGTTTACCGTAAGCCCGTTCACGTTGCAGTCCGCCATGTCGGCTTCGAGAGCTTTGCGGTAGTTATACTCGGTCACGCCGTTCTTTCTCAAAAGTTCCCCGGCGGGAGTATCCGAACGGAGCATGGCAAGAATTATATGTTCGGAACCGACGAAATTTATCTTGTAGCCGAAAGCAATCTCCTTTGCGGCGTTAAGAAGCGACCAGTAATCGTCGGTTATTCTCTTTTCAAGATCGGCACGAAGCACGATATCCATAAACGTTCTCCATTATTAAGGGTGATATCTTGCGATTTGCTTATAATTTACGGCAAGATCTTATCGTAATTAGCGCTAAGAGCGAGCTTTGCAAGGCTTTCACGCACGAATTTAGCGCGGATAAGTTCTTCGCTTTCCGAGCCGTAATTGAGTTTGAGCGTCGCGCTTCGCGACATTACGAGCAAATCGTCGAGCTCGGCTACGCCTTCGGAATTTATTACGCCGGCGTCGGCGCCGAGTTTTACGTAGGTTATAAGTTCCGATAGTTCAGAATACGAAAGCAAAACGCAGTTTGAAAGCGTTGCGAGCGCGCGTACGCACTTATCGGCAAACTCAATAGCGTTTTCGTTATACATCAGGCGACGCAGGGCTTCTTCTCTTTTTCGTATTTCGTCCACGAAACGGGAAACGAGCGAAACTATCTCCCTTTCCGTTATCCTGTAAGTGACTTCGTTGCTCACCTGATAAAAGAAGCTTTCGCCGTCGCTGCCTTCGCCGAACGCGCCCCTTATAACGAGCCCGCGTTCGCCCGCCATAACCGAAAACCGTTCTATCTCGCCGTAGCGGACGAGAGCGGGAAGAAACAGCATTACCGAAGCGCGCATGCCCGTTCCGAGATTAGACGGGCACGCCGTGTAGTATAATCCGCCGCCCGCGCACGCGAAATTCAGATTGACTTTGAGCACGTTGTCGAGCGCGGCGATACGTTTATACGCCCTGTCAAGACGGTTTCCCCTGACGATTATTTGTTCGCGGACGTGATCTTCTTCGTTTATCATTACGGATATCTCTCCGTCGTCCGAATACGCCACCGCGCCGCCCGATTTTTCGGAAAGAGCGCGCGATATCACGTACCGTTCGACTTGAGAACGTTTTTCAAGTTGGCTTTCACGCGACATCAGCCTGACGTTGAAGCCGCCTATCCTTCTGAGAGCCGAGATGCAAACGTCTTTTACCTTGGTTTCGTCGTCCGTATCTTCGATCATACAAGGAAAGGGAACGCCCGAAAGATTGCGCGCAAGCCTTATTCGCGTGGAAACGGCAAAAGTCTGTTCTATCATTTAGCCTGAATACTCTCCACCAAAGGTTTAAGCTCGCTTTCAAAAGCTTTATAACAATGCGGACACCCGAGAAGCAGCGTCTTTGAAAACTGCTCGTAAGTCCGCCCGCACGAAGGACACGCCTTTTGGGGTAAAGTGACGAACAGATAATAAAAAGACCGCCCGTCAAGCCCGTACGCTCTACGGCAACAGTCGTGGCAAACGGCGCCTTCTACGAAAGTTCCTTCGACGACTCTTTCAATCTTTTCGGTAGCGCGAGCGCTTCGGCAGATCGGGCACAACATATTATCTTTCGGCGTCCTTATATAATATTCTTATAATAATTATACCATTATTTGTAAAAAAGTAAATACAATTTATTCGTTTTTTTTCATTTACGGAAAAATTTATCGTAAAATAAAGGCGTTTTCGTTTTTTTTGCTTTATCGGTTTACGGGATTTTTCGTTTTCGGAAGAAAAGCGCAAGCAAAAACGCCGCTTTAAGTTGCGGCGTTATTATAGCTTATTCGTCGAGCAAAGTTTCAAGGTAAGCGCGGAAGTCGTTTTTGAGTTTTTCATCTCTTAACGCTGCTTCGACGTTCGCCTTTAAAAATCCGAGCCTGTCGCCCATATCGTAACGCGTGCCTTCGAAATCGTAAGCGTAAGCTCCGTTTTCGGCGGCTTCGATATCGAGCGCGTCGGTCAGCTGATATTCGCCGTTCGCGCTCGGTTTAAGGTTTTCGAGTATGGATATCATCGTTGGCGCAAGAACGTATCTGCCGAGCGGCGCAAGGTTGCTTTTAACGAGTTCTATCGGCGGTTTTTCGGTTATTTTCGTCATTTTATACATTCTGCCGTCGGCGGAAGAATATTCGCAGGAAGCGTATTTTGGAACGTCTTTCAACGGGACCTGTTTACAACCTACGATAGTTTTACCCGTGGCGTCGTAAGCGGAGATAAGTTGTCCGATGACCGGAACTTTTTCGTTGTACATTACGTCGTCGCCGAACAATACGGCGAAAGGCTCGTTCCCGACGAAAGATTTAGCGGCAAGAACGGCGTCCGCGGTACCGCGCTGGTTTTTCTGTACGGCAAACGTGACTTTCGCAAAAGTCTGTTGGCGGCGTATCATTTCAAGAAAATCGAACTTGCGTTCGGCTTCGAGCTTTTCTTCGAGTTCGGTAAACGGAGAGAAGTGGTTTTCGATAATCTCCTTTTTCTGACCGACTATAAACAATATTTCTTCTATTCCGGCGGAAGCCGCTTCGTTTGCTATCACTTCTACCGCAGGAACGTTCAGTATGGGAAGCATAGGCTTCGGCACTGCTTTCGTAAAAGGCAAAAATCTCGTTCCAAAACCCGCAACGGGTATTACGGCTTTTTTAACTTTTGACATTATTTTCCTCTTTTTACAGTTTTTTTTTTTTTTTATTACGACCTACGACGATAAAGCCACGCGCAAAGGTCGATATTTGTAACGCTTAGCTTTCCGCACACCTGACGATATGCGGAAAGCGGCGGATACTATTAAAATCACGGTGAAAACACCGAAAGATAAACGGTAACGAAAACTGACCGCTATATTACTTGGTGCCGAAGATACGGTCGCCCGCGTCGCCAAGACCGGGAACGATATAGGCGTGTTCGTTGAGTTTTTCGTCGAGAGCGGCAACGTAGATATCAACGTCGGGGTGAGCTTCCTGCATGGCTTTTACGCCTTCGGGAGCCGCGATGAGGCACATGAGTTTGATATCTTTACAACCGCGGTCTTTAATGAACTGAACGGCAGCGGCGGCGCTTCCGCCCGTTGCGAGCATGGGGTCTACCACGATTATTCTTCTTTCGGTAGCGTCGAGCGGGAGTTTGCAGTAGTATTCTACCGGTTTATGCGTACGCGGATCGCGATAAAGACCGATATGACCGACTTTGGCGTTCGGAACGAGAGTAAGAATACCGTTTACCATGCCAAGCCCCGCGCGAAGAATGGGTACTACGCCGATGGCTCTGCCGGAAATCTCTTTACCGACCATTTTGCAGATAGGAGTTTCGATCTCTACGTCGGTAAGCGGAAGATCTCTGGTTACTTCGTAAGCCATAAGAAGAGATATCTCTTCGAGAAGCTGGCGGAAGTCTTTCGTGCTCGTGTCGACAGAACGCATCATCGTTATTTTGTGCGCGATGAGAGGATGGTTTACGATTGTGAATTTGCTCATTTTTTATGTGCCTCCAAAAAATTTTCTTGTTTATATAAAGCGATCGTCAAACATGACGAAAATTCTTTTTGAATTATTAAGCGAGCGAGCGAAAAATCAACGTTATACGGCGATTTATGCGTCGCCCGAATTTCGCGATATTAAAGTTCGCCCTTCTCGATAAGGGCTATTTTGTTTATACGGCGAACATGTCTTTCGCCGCCGTCGAAAGGAGTGGACAGGAAAGTCGTCAAGATATCTTGCATGGTCTTTTCATCCAAAAGCCCGGCGCCCATCGCAAGGACGTTCGCGTCGTTGTGACGCCTCGTCATTTCTGCGGAATGAACGTCAGAGCAGAGCGCGCAGCGGATCCCGTCGACCTTGTTGGCGGAAATGGAAATACCTATTCCCGTGGTGCAGAGAACTACGCCCACGTCGCACGCTCCGTCGGCAACGGCGTGCGCGACCTTGGCGCCGAATTCGGGATAATCGCACGATTGTTCCGAATAAGTTCCGAAATCGACAACTTCATGCCCGAGCGTTACGATAAAATCTTTTAATTTGTTTTTCGCGCCGAAGGCGGCGTGATCTCCACCGATCGCAATTTTCATTATATATCTCCGAATTATGTTTTTTGATAAAGTTTTATAGAAAGGTTAATCTTCGTCGCCCGTTTCCGCAAGCGAAGATTTAAGGTTTTCGGCTAAATAATCGCAGGCTTTTAAAAGGAGTTTCGCCGTTTCGAGATAGGCGTCGTAACCACGTCCGTACGGATCGGCAACGTCGCCGAAGCCGCACAGTTCGCCAAGCGTATAGACGGAAGGAGCTTTTCCCGAAAAATACGTTTTTTGAGAACTTTCCATACAGATTATCGCTTCGTAAGAAGATACTTTTGACGGCGGTCGCTTTGAAACGAAAGTCTTGGTAAACGGTATTTTAAGCGCCTTTAACGCAAGTTGAGCGTTTTCGTTCATGGGTTTTCCGTTCGCCGTAAGTCCGAAAGATCTTACCGTAAAGTTATTTACGCCGTATTTTTTCAGCTCGCGTTTGAATATAAACTGCGCCATAGGGCTGCGGCAAGTATTGCCCGCGCAAACGAAAGCGACTTTGTATTTTTTCGGAGCCGAAGCCCCTTTTTTACTATCATCGTTTCGCGTACTCATACAGAAAATCCTTTAAAACAATTTTAAAAGCAAAGTCTTAACCGAAAGCTTTTAAAAATCTGTTTTCGACGCCGAGTTTCACTTCGTCGTCAACGTCGAATTTTATGCCTATCAACAAATCGTATTTTTCGCCTTCGTGCAGACCGTAATAAAGCCTGTTCGCCATTACGTTACCGCTTTCACCGAGATCGAAAACGTTTTTGTCCGATATATCCTTTGCAACGGAAGAATCGCACATTATAAGCGCGGTTTTACCGCTTTCAACGCAATCGTCGTAAAGAGCGAGAGCGCCGTTTACTTGCGAACGCTCGAAAAGTTTAGTTTCGGTTTTCGGGCAGTAATGTCTGTACTTGGTGCCCGGCGAACGTTTGCTCAGTTCCGAACCGTCGCCCGCGTAAACGCACGCGCCGACGACTTTTTTTACCATTTCTGCCGTGACTAAACCTTTACGGAGAATAACGGGAACGTCTCCGGTTACGTCGAGAACGGTGGATTCTATCCCGCCCTCGCATCTTCCGCCGTCTAAAATCATAGGGATCGAGCTTCCGAAATCACGGTAAACGTGCATTGCCGTTACGGGGCTGACGTGTTTTGAAACGTTTGCGCTCGGAGCTGCTATCGGAATACCTACGTAACGCAAAAAACGTTGAGCGCCTTCGTGCGCGGGAACGCGTATGGCAAGCGTATCGAGCCCACACGACACCAAAGGACTGACGACGTTTTTGCTTTTATAAACGAGCGTGAGCGGTCCGGGAAGAAAAGCTTGCCTTAAGTCGCCTGCCATGGGGTTATCGAAAACATAGTCTTCGTAACTGCAATCGGTCGGCAAATGTACTATCAAAGGATTGTCCGACGGACGGCCTTTCGCCGCGTACACGGCTTTGACGGCTTCGTCGCTCAAAGCGTTGCAACCAAGCCCGTAAACGGTTTCGGTCGGAAACGCAACAAGCATATTATGCGTGACGTAATATTTTGCGTTTTTTAATGAATTATCGTCAATTTTGTAAATATTTACAAATTCGCTCATCTGTGATTAAAAAGGTGAATCGTCGTCTTGTTCGCTTGGGGCCTCCAAGTCGTCGGGATTAAAAGGAACCTTCTCGACGGCGGCTTCGGCGTCCTTATCGGTGCCTTGACGGCGTTCGTAATATTTATCGGGAACTTGCTGCTGCGTGTAGTTTACGAACTTAACGTACATGCCTTTGAACAGAACCGTGAACATGCCCGTGCGCCCGTTACGGTTTTTCTCGATAAGCACTTCTCTTAGTTCTGTAGATTGCTGTTTTACCTTTCCTTCTTCGCCTTCTTCGGCTTTGGCTTCCGGGCGGTGAAGGAAGATTACGACGTCCGCGTCCTGCTCGATTGCGCCCGATTCTCTCAAATCGGACAAAACAGGTCTACCCTTGCCGCCGTTACGGCTTGTGACCTGACGCGAGAGCTGTGACAGCGCTATAAGCGGAACGTCAAGCTCTTTCGCCGCAGTTTTGAGCCTTCTTGAAATATCGGTTATCTGCTGTTGACGGCTTTCCTTTTGCTCTGCGGTATCCATAAGCTGCATATGGTCGACCACGACGAGATCGAGCCTGCCCATCTGCGCCTTGAGCCTTCTGCATTTATTGAGAACGGATTGCGGAGTCTGCAAAGAACTTTCGTCTATGAAGATATTTTTCGAGTTCATTATTTTAGCGGCTTCCCACAATCTCGAAAGCGAATCCGGATCGTTCTCGCTAAGCTTGCCTTTGAGCGCGTCGTCCATGCTGACGTTGCCCACCGAACACATCATTCTTTGAGCGAGTTCGACCTTCGTCATTTCGAGCGCGAAAACTGCAATAACGGCTTTATCGTCTTTTAAAGCGATGTTTTCGGCTATGTTCATTACGAAAGTAGTCTTACCGACGGAAGGTCTTGCCGCAACGATGACGAGATTGCCTTTGTGAAGACCGTTCGTCATACGGTCAAGTTCGGTGAAGCCCGTATTTATACCCGTAAGGAAGTTTTTATCCTTTTCGAGCTTCTCGAAAGTGTCCATTACTTCGCCGAAGTAATTACCTATTTTTTCGAGATTGTGCTTATCTTTCTGCTCGGCGATGTCAAAAACGGTCTTTTGCGCGAAATCGAGCGAAGCGTTGCTGTCTTTACTCGAAGATGCGTTTTCGATTATCTTGTTTGAACCGTTGATAAGGCGCCTTAAAACGCCGTCCCTTACGACTAAATCAAGATACTGCCTGTAATTTGCCGAAGACGGTATCACCGTAGTCAAAAGCGTGAGATACGCGATACCGCCGATATCTTCGAGCGTTCCGCTTTTTTGAAGATTATCCGACAAGGTTACGATATCGATAGGCTGGTTGAGATTTGCGATCTCGCGCATCGCGTTGAATATCTTTTTATGGGAGTCTACGAGAAAATCGTCGGTGCGTAATTCGCCGATTATCTCGAATTGAATCATCTGGTCGATGAGTATGCACCCGAGAACGGAACGCTCCGCTTCGAGATTATAAGGCATATTCTGTGCAGGCATATTTTTACCCTATTTTTCTGCTGTTTTAAGATTATTCTATCGAATAATAAGTGTATAATTTTCTAAAAAAGACTTCCTTTTTTAAGCTTCGATGCTCTCGAACTCGTCCATGGCTTCCTTGAAGGAATTCATTGCAAGCTCGTAAGCGTCCTTTTTGGTGAGATCGACGCCCGCGAGTTTAAGGAGCTCGACGGGGCTGTCGCTTCCGCCGGAAGATAAGAACTTCTTATAATCGGCTACCGCGGGAGCGCCGAGCGCGTATATCCTTTCGGCGATGGAAATTGCCGAAATTATACCCGTAGCGTATTTATATACGTAGAAAGCGTTGTAAAAATGCGGGATCCTTGCCCACTCGAAGGAAATTTCCCTGTCGGAAACGACGCTTCTGCCGTAATACTTTTTGTTGAGTTTGAGATATTCCTGCGAAAGACTTTCGTCTGTCATCGGCTGACCGTTCGCCGCCATTTCGTGCGCGATATACTCGAATTCGGCAAACATCGTCTGGCGGAAGAGCGTGCTCTTTATCATTTCGGTATAGTAAGAGAGCAGATATTTTTTAAGCTTCTTATCTTCCGTCGTTTTGAGCAGGTATTTGAGAAGCAGAACTTCGTTTACCGTGCTCGCTACTTCCGCGACGAATATCCTGTAATCGGCTTTCGCGTGCGGTTGATACTTGTTGGAGTGATACGTGTGCATCGCGTGCCCGAGCTCGTGCGCTATCGTGAAAATATCGCTCGTAGTCTTTTGATAATTAAGCAAAACGTAAGGATGCGCCGCGGAATATACACCCGTGGAATACGCGCCGCTACGCTTTCCGTCCGTTTCTTCAACGTCTATCCAGCCGTTATCGTGAGCCGTTTGAAGAAGCTCGACGTAGTCTTCGCCAAGCGGAGCAAGCCCTTTTTTGACGAGAGCGAAGGCGTCTTCGTATTCAAGTTCGAGCTCGCAGTTCTCAACGCTCGGTACGTAAATATCGTACATGTGCATAGTTTTGAGCCCGAGCGCCTGTTTTTTCAGACGAACGTATCTGTGGAGCTGGGGAAGATATTTATTGACGTATTTCAAGAGATTTTTATATACGGAAATATCTACGTCTTCGTTATCGAGCGCCATTTCAAGGCACGAATCGTACTTTCTGACCTTGGATATGAAAACGTTCTTGTTTACGTTGCCCGTGTAAGTTGCCGTAATGGTTTTAAGGAGCGATTCGTAGGCGTGGTAATACTTCGTGAAAACTTCTTTTCTTATCCTTCTGTCGGGAGAACGAAGCAAAACGCCGTAAACGCCGTGAGAAACGGTAACCGTTTCGCCGTTGACTTTCATCTTCGGGAAGGGAAGGTCGGCGTTGTCGATCGTTCCGAATATATCCCTGAAAGATCCGAAAACCTGCCCGCCAAGTGACAAAACGGCTTCGGTTTCCTGTGATAAAACGTGCTTTTTACTCTTTAATACGGTCTTTAATTCGTAGTCGTAATCGGCAAAATCGGGATCGGCGATATAGGCTTTGAGTACCTTCTCGTCAAGAGCAGTAAGCTCGGGCGTCACGAAAGAAAGTTCGGACGAAAGCTTAACGTTTGCCGCGCCGACTTTTTGCATCAACCCGACGTAAGCGGGATCTTTCGTGTTTTCGTCGTGATGCATGTGAGCGTAAAGATAGAGTTTTTCAAACTCGGCAATACACTCGTAAGTCTTTTTATAGCAATTCAAAAGCTCGGTCTTGTCGCCGAGTTTTCCGCGGAACTGCGAAAAATCCATATTCGCCGTGAGAGCCGCGTACGCTTCGTCCCACTCTTTTTGACTTTTGAATATATGATCGGTTCTCCATTTAAGGTTTTCCGCTACTTCGTTTCTCGTTTTCACTTGTTTGTTCCCCTTTTTTATTCTTCGATAAAGAGTACGCCGAGCGTATTTTTGCCGCAATGCGAGCCGACGGTCGTTCCTGCGTGCGTTTCGATAATGGTATCGAACTCGAACAATTCTTCAACGAGCGCGCGAGCGGCGTCTACGAGCTCCTGATCGGCGTTACAATGCGTTATAAAAACTCTCGTTTTATCGTAAGAAGTGTAAGTTTCGGCAAGGTCGTTGACGTACTGTTTGATAGAACGAAGCATATTGCCCATATACTTTTTCTTGACGGTCAAAGCGCCGTCGACCATCGAGATATGCGGATGAAGTTTGAGCATTTTTGCGCCGAGAAGCTGAGCAAGAGAGCATCTTCCGCCCTTATGCAGATAGTCGAGCCTGTCGACGACGAAGGAAGTTCTCGCTTTAAGCCTTATCTCTAGTATCTTATCGAAAGTTTCCTTGGCGGACATACCTTCTTCGCGGTAGTCGCAAGCCTTCATTATAAGAAGTCCTTGTCCGCTCGAAAGCTGTAACGAGTCGACGACGTACACGCCCTTGACGGCTTTCGCGGCTTCAGCGGCATGTTCGTAACAAGAAGAGTCCTTCGACGAAATGGTAAAGTGGATAACTTCGCTTCCGTCTTCGGTCAGCTTTTTGAAAAGTTCGACGTATTCTTCAACGGAAACGGCGCTCGTCTTGGGGAGATCTCCGCCGTTATCGACGTATTCGAGAACCTGAGTTATGTTGATATCGACGTTATCTTTGTAAGCTTTGCCGCCGAGAATGATAGTAATCGCGTTGATATATATATCGTTTGCATCGATGAGTTCCTGCGATAAATCGCAAGTCGAATCTGAAGATATTCTGAATTTCATATTTAAAACCTCCGAAATTTGTTGATTGATCGTAATAGTACACGCCCGCAACTTTTTTGCAAAGCGTTAAAAAATCCTGTATAAAAACCAAAGATCGTGTCTTAAATCGATGACCGTTTGCGATACGACGCCTTTGACGTCTTTTATCGGAACGAGCCCGACTTTTTCTTTATCCCGCGAATCGGTTGAGTTGCCGCGGTTGTCGCCGAGAACGAACAAACACCCTTCTTCAACGTAAGTTTCGTGAAAATTGCACTTTGGAAAACTCTCGTTAAGAGCAACGAATTCGTTCGTCCCGCCGTACTTTATTTCGACTCTTCCGTTGACCGTTCTCACCGTGTCGCCCGGGAGCCCTATCACCCTTTTGATGAGCAGATATTCGCCGTCCGAATCCATTTGAGCAAGTTTCGCGGCGTAATTGACTTTGATATAATACTGTTTGAGCTTTTCGCAGTGGAATACTACGACGTCGCCCCGCCTTATCGAAACGTATCTGTCAACGAGCAGGTAATCGTTTTCGTATAAAGTCGGTTCCATCGATTCGCCGCTGACCTGAACGCACATAAAAACGTTCGTGCGGAGAGTGAACAAAACGGTAAAAATTACGAAAAGTATGACGAAAAACCTTATCCAGGAATTGAATTCGCGTCGGCGGATAAGAGTTTCTTCGGATATAGTGTTGTTCACTTTTATAAAAGACATAACGTACACGGCGCTTTTACGCGCCCCACAGCCGAACGGATAAGTTGACGGCTCAAACTATAAGTATATTATTAAAAATGCATTTTGTCGAGCCCGTTTCCAGCTTTAAAGCCGAAATCGCCGAAAAATCCTTTATGGACATACATTTTTCCGATTTGAAATCGGTGCATTTTATTATGACGTGCTGCCAGATGGAAGCGCCGCTTAACGCTATCGAATACGAATAATCGACTTCCTTGCCGTTTTCTTCGAGAACGAGCGTAACTTTCAAAGAAGAGTATTCGCACGAATCTACGTCCATAACGATAAGAGAACGTTCGTTGAGTTCGACTTTTCTGTTGTTGAATTTATAGCAGACGAGCCCGTACGGTGAACTAACCCCGAATATCTTGTTGCTTCCTTCTATAAACTGAACGGGTTCTTTATCTTCAAAGAACAGCCCGCCGACCGAAGCTTTTTCAGGCGACGCAACGGCAAAACTCGAAGTCTTGTCCGCGGAAGAATACACGAGATTGAGTTTTCTCGACTCAACTCCCGGGGTCTTTTTGCACGTCATGAGCGAACTTACGGTGAAGCCGTTTTTGTATTCCGCCACGGCTATCACGTTGACGAACGGACAGTTTCCCGAAACGGTGAAGTTAAAAGACTTTTTGCTTTCGCTGTCAGACCGTTCGGGACGCATAAGCATCCAGTCGCGAAAAGCGGGGTTTTCTCCGCCTTCGGCGATATAAACGGCAAGTTTTTTGACGGCGAGTTGCTCGGAAACGTCAAGCTCGACGGTAGCGGACACCTTTCTGTCGTCGTTCGTCACGGTAACCTTCGGGTTTGACGGAACCGCGACTTTGAACCCGAGAAGGTACTTTGCAAGGAAAAGATCTATATTCCGCTTACAATTTCCGTCGATGACCTCGGCGCATCGCGGCGTAAGATTCAACGCCGCCGGGAATTGCGACACCCTTGACACCGTGTCCATCGCCCTGTCGCAGTCAAAGTTCGAGGAGTTCGTAGCCGTCATATAGAACACGGGGCAAGATACGTTCTGCGCGTAAGAGTGCGCGTCGACGCCGGCAAGATAGCGCAAGCGTTCGTCGTTCATTACGATTTCTTTATCCGAATACTTGTAAATGCCTTTATACGTGCGCCAACCTGCGCCGAAAAGCGGAACGAAACATTGTATTTCCTTTCCGGAGCCCGCCACTTCCCAACCGATATTTGCGCCGTTCTTTATACCGAGCACGCCTATTTTTTCAAGTTCTATCTGGTTTTTTAAGAAAGCAACGCCGTATCTTGCGACGGCTACCCACTCGTACCAAGCGGTCGAGCGAGCGTCGACGTCGCAATAATCTATCGCGCGGTCGGCTTTAAGATAGTTGGCGTAACTTACGTTTTCGGGATATTTCGTGTAATTTTCTCTTTCGGGGTACTCGCCGCAGTAGTCTATCATAAGCACGGCGTAACCTTGCTTGACGTAGATGTTGATTATAGAAAGGTCTACCGTCGAGCCGATATCGGGGATAATGAGAAGCCCGGCTTTCGCCGTTTTTTTGCGAAGTTCCTTGTTTCTCGCGTAAACGCCGTATATCCTTACTCTTCCGCGACCCGTATCACGCCCGAAAAAGTACATGTGGCTGTAAACGATGTTATCGAGAACGTCTTCGCTTACCTTGCTCTCTTTGAGCGGCAGCGAAGCGTCGAAATCAGCCCATACGGCTACGGGTGATAAAATTTTCGATTCGTTTTCCATGTGATAAATACCGTACCTTTTTTACGGACGAAACGCCGTTTTTTCGTTTTTTACGGGAAAAACGATCAAACCCGCTCGAACTAAACGCTTAAACTTACGACCGAACCGCGCGTATGCGTCG
>CACXHH010000013.1 GCA_902767455.1 uncultured Eubacteriales bacterium | reverse complement strand
TCTCCATGATGAACTACTATCTCCCGCTCAAAGGCATGGCTTCCATGCACTGCTCGGCAAATACCGATATGAACGGCGAAAACACGGCTATCTTCTTCGGGCTTTCCGGCACGGGTAAGACTACGCTTTCCACCGACCCGAAAAGACTTCTTATCGGCGACGACGAACACGGTTGGGACGATAACGGCGTGTTCAACTTCGAAGGCGGCTGCTACGCTAAAGTAATCAATCTCGACAAAGACAGCGAGCCCGATATCTATAACGCCATCAAACGCAACGCTCTTTTGGAAAACGTTACGCTCGACGAAAACGGCAAGATAGACTTCGCCGACAAGAGCGTTACCGAAAACACCCGCGTTTCTTATCCTATCTATCACATAAAAAACATCGTACGTCCTATCTCTTCCGCACCCGCCGCAAAGAACGTCATCTTCCTTTCGGCAGATGCTTTCGGCGTACTTCCCCCCGTTTCCATACTCACGCCCGAACAGACGCAGTATTACTTCCTTTCGGGCTTCACGGCTAAACTTGCGGGTACCGAACGCGGCATAACCGAACCCAC
This sequence comes from uncultured Eubacteriales bacterium, assembly GCA_902767455.1. Taxonomy (GTDB): domain Bacteria; phylum Bacillota; class Clostridia; order Christensenellales; family Borkfalkiaceae; genus UBA4636. The sequence continues at coordinate 2,608 of CACXHH010000013.1, read as the reverse complement.
CCCGACCTTCTCGGCGTGCTTCGGTCAGGCGTTCCTTGAACTGCACCCCACTAAATACGCCGAAGAACTCGTCAAGAAGATGAAGGCAAGCGGCGCTAAGGCATATCTCGTCAACACCGGTTGGAACGGCACGGGCAAACGTATCTCCATAAAAGATACCCGCGGCATCATCGACGCTATTTTGGACGGCTCCATCAACTCCGCTCCTACCAAGAATATCCCCATCTTCAACTTTGAAGTTCCTACGGCTCTTCCCGGCGTAGATCCCAGAATACTCGACCCGAGAGATACTTACGCAGACGCTTCCGTCTGGGAAGAAAAGGCGAAAGACCTTGCTTCGAGATTCAACAAGAACTTCACCAAGTACACCACCAACGAAGCGGGCAAAGCTCTCGTTTCCGCAGGCCCGAAAGCAGAATAATCAGATCGTTTTTTATCCGCCCGAAGCTACGGCTTCGGGCGGAGTTTTTTGTAATTGGGAATCAGTAATTGCGGTCGATGCGATTTTGCCTTTGGCGCGGGCTCGAGCCGTCGCCCTGAAATCGCCGACGAATTATTATATAATAAAATCCATAATTCAACTTTCGCGATAGCGAAAATATAACTGCCGTAGGCAATATAACTCGGCGACAGCCGAATATAACTTTGACGACAGTCAAAATATAACTGCCGTAAGGCTTTGCGGCTGCAAGCCTTCGGGGGAAAATCGCCGATAATAAATATATATAATAAAAATTATAAACTAAACTTTTAGTTCGTTGCGGTTTATACGGCAAAAAAAATAGTTCGCATACTTTCGGTTTTGGTATTGACAAAGAAAATATAAGTGCTATAATATATAAGCTAATATATTTTATATATATATTCAGCGCGCGACTTTATCGTAAGGTAAAGCGCAAAAACCGAAAATATTTTTTTGGAGGAAATAATGAAAAAACTGTTACTTATCTTGTTATCGCTCGCGGTTACCACGTGCGTCGTAACGTCAGTTTCCGCTTGTAAGCTCAAACGCAACGCCGTAACGAGCGATCAGACGCAGACTACCGATTCCGAAGCCACGGCTTCGTCGGGCGATACCGAAGCTTCCGTTCCCACCCACGAGCACGAACTTTCCGAAACGTATTCTTTCAACGAAACTTCGCACTGGCGTACCTGCGCTACCTGCAACGAGCTCGTAGGGCTTGAAGACCACGCCATGAACTGGATCCCCGAAGTTCCCGTCGACGGCGATACCGACGGCGTAGTCGGTCACTACGAATGCTCTGTTTGCGGACAGTGGTTCGGTGAAGATAAATCGTTACTTTCGGAGGATGAAAAGGTGATAAAGGCTCACGTCGTTCTTACCGTTAAATGCTACGACGGCAGCACTCTTCTTCTGACCGAAGAGAGAACGGTCGCTTACGGCGAACGCCTTACTCTGACCGCTCCCGAAATAGATTATTACGACGGTTCGGCAATAAACGCCGAAACTGTTATCGCGACCACCGATCGCGAAGTCGTTTTCGAAGGCTATAAACGCGTTCTCAAAATTCTCAAAGGCGCGGCTTCTGGAAACTTCGTCACAGTGACCGCCGAAGCGGACAACACCGTCGCTTTAAAGGCGAAAGCTCCCGCCGAAGGCACCATCACCGTCGATATGGTTTCGGGCAACACCGACCGCAACGGCGTGATCTTCAACTACAACGCAACCGAACAAGGTTATACTTATTACTGGTTCTACGCCCGTAAATCCAACGCTACCGTAAATCTTGCGAAGGTCACCGACGGCAACGAAGAACTTCTTTACAGCAACTACTTATCCGCTGACTACAACGTCAATAATTCCATTTCCGAAAAGATCGTTTTAAACGGCGGCAAAGCTTACTGCTATCTTTGGAACACGCTCATCACCATTTACGAAGTAGGCGAAACGGGCGGCGATTACGGCTTTGCGTGCGATAAAGCGGGCGCTAAATTCGGGTTCTTCCCCTTCAGCGAAACGGCTACCGTCGAAAAAGTCGACACGCTGTTATTCGGTCACTCCTACTTTGCATGGTGGAACAACCGCTACTATTCCAACCTTGCCGCGAACATGGCTAAACTCGAAGGCATCGGAACGTGGGCGGATATAGGTATCGGTGGCTCTGTAGCCGCGCACTGGAACAAATACGAGCCTTCCATCGAAGCTTTCGAGCCTACGCTCGGTATCTATATGATAGGTATCAACGACATAACCGGCAGCACTTCTCCTGCCACGGTCGCTACGAACGTTGAAAAGCTTCTTACTTCCATTAAGGAAAAACTCCCCGAGTTCAAAGCCGTTCTTCTCGGCGTAAACCGTTGCACGGCTCGTATGAACATTACCGACAAGATAGCCGAAGTAAACAAACTCTACAAGACTATCGCCGTCAAATACGACTGGATAAACTTCGCCGATATCGAATATGCTTTCTGCGACGAAAGCGGTAACCCGATAGCTTCGGCGTTCTCCGACGGGTTACACCCGACCCCCGATTCGTTCACCAACGTAATAACCCCCGCCATCGCTTCGGCATTAAAAGGCGAAAATCAACCCGATTACGCTGAAATACTCGCCGAAAGAAAAGCCGCCGTGCTTGAAAAAGTGGCT
>CACXHH010000012.1 GCA_902767455.1 uncultured Eubacteriales bacterium | reverse complement strand
ACGTGGCTCGGATCGAGCGAGCCCGACGTGCACGCCGAGCCCGAAGAAGCTTCTATCCCGTATTGATCGAGTAAGAGAAGCAGGCTCTCTCCTTCTATCCCTTCGAAGCAGAAGTGAACGTTCCCGGGCAGGCGGTTTATCTTATCTCCGTTCAATACCGAGTGGGGGATCTTTGACAGTTCTTTTATTATACGGTCGCGTTTTTCGGCGATTTTCGCGGCGTTTTCGTCAAGGTTTGCCGTAACGTATCTGAGCGCCGCCGCCATTGCGACAATCGCTGGCAGGTTTTCCGTCCCCGCCCTTCTTCCGCGCTCCTGCGCGCCGCCTTCGATAAGGCTTGTAAGCGGGATACCGCGTCTTGCGTAAAGAACGCCGACTCCCTTCGGCCCGTGAAATTTATGCGCCGAAAGCGAAAGCATATCGACGTTCATATCTTTCACGTTTACCGGTATATGCCCTACGGCTTGCACGGCGTCGGTATGGAAAAGTATCTTTTTTTGCTTGCAGACGGCGCCTATTTCGGCGATGGGGAGAACGGAGCCTATCTCGTTGTTCGCCGTCATTATCGTTACGAGCGCGACGCTGTCGTCCAACGCGTTTTCCACGTCCTTTGCTGAAAGAGTTCCGCTCGTTCCGACGGGCAGATAAATAACTTCAAACCCCTTTTTTTCGAGTTTTTCAAGCGTGTGAAGAACGGCGTGATGCTCGAAAGCCGAAGTTATTATTTTTAGTTTACCCTTTCGGGCTCCTATCTCGGCGGCGGAAATAATCGCCTGATTATCCGATTCGCTCCCGCCCGAAGTAAAGTATATCTCGTTTGCGGCAGCCCCTATACACTCTGCTATCGAAAGGCGAGCCGTTTCGAGTTCTTCTTTGGCTTTTTGCCCCATAGAGTGAAGGCTGGACGGGTTTGCGTAGTAAGTTTCTGCAACGTCTATCATCGCGTTCATCGCCACGGCGTTGATTTTCGTGGTCGAAGCGTTGTCAAAATATGCTTTCATTTTTCTCTCTTTACGGAAGTTTTGCTCCCGTTTTTCTTTTATCGGCACAATTATATCATCATTTACCTATCAAGTCAATAGGTAAATAGCGTATTTTGAAAATTTCATAATAAAAATATGAAAAAACCGTCGCGAATTTTTCGTTGACGTTGACAAGAAGGGCAATTTATGGTATTATATTTATAGAAAATATGATATCGTATTGAAAACAAAAAGGCGGTACTCGTCTATAAATAATACGCGTCGCGGGCGGATAACGGTCGTTGATATTTAAAAACCGTAAGCGTTGGGAAGCGTAACGATTTTCGCGGCGGGCGCCGATAGAAAAAGGAGGGAAAAATGAAAAAATTAACGTCTATCATTTTAGTCGTTCTTACGTGCGCGACGGCGACGGTTTCGGCTTGCGAGCTGAATTCGGCGGGTAAAACGGATAGTGGTTCGTACGTTGCGGCGACGAGTGAAAACTCTACGTCCGATCCGTACGTTTACGAGCCTTCTACGGTCAGATTGACGTCCGGCTACGTCGGCGCGAACGTTAAAACCGAAGCTTTGAACGAAGCCTATCGCGCGGCGTTCAACTCCTTTACGGCGAACGTCTTTAAAGAGCTGTATAACGGCGATAACGCGCTTATAAGCCCGCTTTCGATAGAGTTGGCGCTCGCGATGACGGCAAACGGAGCCAAGGGCGAAACGCTCGGCGAAATGGAAAACACGCTTTTTGGCGGCGGCTCGATAAACAATTTCAACGCCAACTTCAAGTGGTATCTTGATTCGGTCGCTTCGCAAAAGGACGTCGTTTTTTCCGTGGCAGATTCAATATGGTTCAAGGACGACGAATATTTCACCGTCGAAGATAAGTTTTTGCAGACCAACGCCGACTACTATTCCGCCGAAGCTTACAAGGCGCCTTTTAACGACGCAACGCTCAAGGATATAAACGGTTGGGTGAAGAGCGCGACGTCGGGTATGATAGATTCCATACTCGATAAGATAGATAAAGACGCCGTTACGTATCTTATAAACGCGCTGTATTTTGACGCCGACTGGGCTGAACAGTTCGAGCAGGAAGCTTCCCTCGGCGTGTTTACGACTGAAAACGGGAAAAACAGAAACGAGTATTTTATGTTCGGCAGTGAGAACGTTATTTACGAAAACGACTACGCCGAAGGCTTTGCGAAAAAATATAAGGGCGGCAGATTTGCGTATCTTTCGATGCTTCCTAAAGAAGGCGTCACGATGCGCGAGATGATCTCGTCTCTCGACGGCGAAGCGCTCACGAAATATTTTGCTTCGGGAAAGAAAGCTGCCGTCAGATATAAAATGCCCAAAATAAAACTCGATTATTCGACCGATCTCGTCGAAACGCTCAAAAAACTCGGAATAACTACGGCTTTCGACGGGTATTACGCCGACTTCTCCGGGCTCGGCGGTTATAAGGGCGGCAATCTTTATATTAGCATCGTAAAGCATAAAACGGCTATCGAAGTCACCGAAACGGGCACGAAAGCTTCTGCCGTCACGGCGGTAGGCGTAAATAAGGCGACGTCGGTCATGCCGCCTGAAGAAGTACGCTACGTCTATCTCGACCGCCCGTTCGTTTACTTCATACTCGATACTAAAACCGACACGCCCGTCTTTATGGGCGCCTTCAACTGATTGAATTTTAAAAGAAGTAATATCTTAAAGGAATTTACTTATGGAACAAAAGACTTCTCCCGACTATAAAAACTGGGTGCCGAAGGGCACGGTGGCAAGCCTTACGGCATCGGCGTTTTTGTCGTTTGCGATGACGGGGCTGTTTGCGGCGATATGGATAAAGAAAGGCTCGCCGCTGTTTTTGGTGCTCTTTTTGATACTTGCGGTATGTACGCTCGCGCTTATCGCGATAAGCGCGTATATGCGGATATGGCATAACGCTTTTTCGTACACGGGAAAAAGAAAACTTGCCGCAAGAATAATCGACGGCACGGCGGAGTTCGTTACGGTAAAGGAAGGCGGAACGTGCCTTGACGTAGGCTGCGGAAGCGGCGCGCTCGCGATAGCCGTTGCCAAACGCAACCCGACGGTTAAAGTCGTAGGTCTTGACAGGTGGGGGCTTGATTACGCTTCGTTTTCAAAACAGCTTTGCGAAGACAATTCCCGCGCGGAAGGCGTCGACAACACCGAATTCGTCAAGGGCGACGCCGTTAAACTTCCGTTTGAAGACGAGAGTTTCGACGCCGTTACCAGCAACTACGTTTACCATAATATTCCGAGTAAAGACAGGCAGGCGCTTCTTCTTGAAAGCCTTCGCGTTCTCAAAAAGGGCGGTACGTTCGTTATCCACGATCTGTTCACGAAAAGAAAATACGGGGATATGAACGAATTTATCGAAAAGCTTAAATCGCTCGGCTACGAAAGCGCCGAGCTTATCGATACGGCAAACGGAAAATTCATGACCAAAAAAGAAGCCGACTTCCTTTTTTTGAAAGGCTCGGCTATACTGATTGGAAAGAAATAATAATTAAGAGTAACATACCCATCAATAGTTTTTTTGAGAGCCGATAAAGCGGTTAGGGCTTCGTTAAACGCCATTGTAGTACGTCGGGTACAACTTCGGTCGTTTGCCTTACCTTAACCCGCGGAGTAATAAACCTTTTAAATAGTATTTGCTTCGCTTTATTTCTTCATTCTTAATTTAAAAAGGGGCTGTCGCAAGTTGATAATTACGATTTGCGACAGCCGATTTTTTACAGCGAATATTGATTCGAATAAAAAAAACAGACGTATAGCACGATTTTTCGTGTTATACGGCAATTTTAAACAGAGGACTTGT
>CACXHH010000011.1 GCA_902767455.1 uncultured Eubacteriales bacterium | reverse complement strand
CACCCTGTACGAGCTGCCGAGATCAAGGCTTTCTCTCAACTTCGCGGCTGAAACGAGCCTGTCGAATATAACCGTTTCTTCGTCTTCCGCGTCGTTAAAAATGAATATGCGGACGAGAATTTTCGACAAATGATTGATATAACCTCTGCCGATAAATCTTCCGTCGTAAGAATAAACCGTGGCAAGCGTTCCGTTTTTGTCCTTGCCCTCGATCTTCATTACTTCGTTTGCGTAAACCCAGCCGTAACCGGCTTTGAGCGTGCGTTCTTCGTTCTTTTTGAGATAAACGGTGTATGACATATTCTTTCTCTTCGAGTAATTTTTATCGTTTTAATTGTACCACTCCCGCAGACTTTTGTAAAATAAAATAAACGCCGATAAAAAATTTTAAAAAGTTAGCACTCTAAGCTTGACAGTGCTAATTTTCTAGTCTATAATGGTGCTGTAATAAAGGTTGAGCCGTATATCGCGGCTCTTAAAAGGAGTGTTTTTATGAAAAAATTCAAGACAGAATCAAAAAGAATGCTTGACCTTATGATCAATTCCATTTACACCAACAGGGAAATTTTCCTGCGCGAACTTTTGTCAAACGCGTCCGACGCGATCGATAAATTGTATTATAAGAGTTTGACCGAAGGTTTGAGCGGGCTTACGAGAGAAGATTTCGCTATCAATATCTCCGTAGATAAGGACGCTCGCACTCTCACCGTTTCCGATAACGGTATCGGTATGAACGAAGAAGAGCTCGAAAACAATCTCGGCACCATCGCGAAAAGCGGTTCTCTCGCTTTTAAGGCGGAAAACGCAGACGCTAAAGACGTAGATATAATCGGTCAGTTCGGCGTAGGGTTTTACGCTTCGTTTATGGTCGCAAAAAAAGTTGAAGTCATCTCCAAAAAATTCGGCGAAAACGCGGCTTATAAATGGGAGTCGGAAGGCGCCGACGGCTACGACGTTACCGCTTGCGAACGCGACGGAAACGGTACCGACGTGATTTTGTATCTCAAAGACGACGCCGAAGAAGACAAATACAGCGATTTTCTTACCGAATATAAGCTTAAAGAGCTCGTTAAAAAGTATTCGGATTATATAAGATACCCGATCAAAATGCTCGTCACGAGCTACGAATATCCCGAACACGACAATGAACACGACGAAGAGTGCGATTGCGGGCACGACCACGAACACGAACACGAGCATAAGCACGAAGAGCCGAAGGAAGTAAAAAAGGTCGAAACGCTCAACTCGATGATCCCCGTATGGAAAAAATCAAAGAGCGAGCTTAAAGAAGGCGAACTCGAACAGTTCTATAAAGACAATTATTACGACGCCAAAGATCCCCTGAAAGTAATAACGATTTCAGCAGAAGGCGCCGTCGATTACAAAGCTTTGCTGTTTATCCCCGAAACTATCCCGTTCAACTACTACACCAAAAACTATGAAAAAGGGCTTTCTCTTTACACTTCCGGCGTTCTTATCACCGATAAATGCGCCGATCTTTTGCCCGACTATTTCAATTTCGTCAAAGGCGTAGTCGACAGCGAACTTACGCTCAATATCTCGCGTGAAACCGTCCAGCAGAACAGACAGCTCAAAGCCATCGCCGCGAATATCGAAAAGAAGATCAAATCCGAACTTACTTCCATGCTTGCCGACGACAGGGAAAAGTATAAAACTTTCTTCAAAAACTTCGGCACTTCCATCAAATACGGCATTTATTCGTCCTGGGGGATGAAGAACGACCTTGCGGATCTGCTCGTATTTGAATCGGCAAAAGGCGAAACCGTCACGCTCAAAGAATACGTCGACTCGATGGGCGAAGGTCAGAAATATATTTATTACGCTTGCGGTAAATCGGTGGAAGCCGTAAAAGCTTTGCCGAGAACGGCAGCCGTTCTCGATAAGGGTTACGATATCTTATGCCTTACCGAAGACGTGGACGAATTCTGTATCAAGATGCTCAGAACGTATTCCGAAAAGGAATTCAAGTCCATCGAAAGCGGAGATATCGGTATAGATAGCGAAAACGTCGCGATAGACGCGAAAGTTGCCGAAAAGATAGTCGCTCTTTTAGGTGATAAGGTCAAAAAAGTCGTGGGAAGCAAGTCGCTTAAAAACCACCCCGTTTGTCTTTCGAGCGAAGGCGAAGTTTCTATCGAAATGGAAAAAGTTCTCTCTTCCACTCCGGGCGGAGAAGGCGCGAAAGCCGAAAAAGTTCTCGAGATAAACGTCGACCATAATGTTTATTCGAAGCTCGTGAAGCTTGCTGAAACAGACGATCCCGACTTTGATAAGATCGCTTACGTTTTATACGAACAGGCGAGATTGATAGCCGGTCTTCCCGTTGACGACGCAACCGAATTAACTGACAAAATCTTTGAAATAATCTAAAATTTTAAAAGAAATTACGACAGACGTAATTTTATCGAGCGGGATAATTCCCGCTTTTTTTT
>CACXHH010000010.1 GCA_902767455.1 uncultured Eubacteriales bacterium | reverse complement strand
TTCAGGTCGAGGCGCATCCCTACTTTCCGCAGACAGAACTTATGAAAACGCTCGATAAATACGGCGTTAAGCTCATGAGCTGGTATCCGCTCGGTCACGGCGACAGCTCGCTCATCAACGAGCCCGTGTTCGGAAAACTCGGCGAAAAGTACGGCAAAAGCCCCGCGCAGGTCTGTCTGCGCTGGCACGTCGATATGGGTTACGCCGTTATCCCGGGTAGCAAAAACCCAAAACATATCGCCGATAACTTCGATATACTCGACTTTTCTCTTACCCCGGAAGAGATGGCGGAGATCGCAAAACTCGACGCAAACAAGCGCTACTATATAAGGACGGACGCTCAACTCAAACAGTTTTCTTCGTGGCGCCCGAACTTTGAAAAGTGATAACGCCGTCAACAAAAGACGAGGAGATCGTCTTATCGAGATATCGCGCCATGCAACAGGCTATGTGCGATAAAGATATTTCCGCTCTCGACGAAATAGTGCTCGACGGAACGGTTTTCAGGCACGTGTCGGGCGTAGTACAGACGAAATCCGAATACTTTTCGGACATAAAGAGCGGACGGCTCGATTATCAAAAGTACACGATTGAAAACGCCAAAGTCGTCGTCGAAGGCAACGAAGCGTTTTTAAGCGCCCGCGTAACGCTCACGGCGAACGCTTACGGCGCATTCGGCTCGTGGCCGTTCAACGTAAAAGCCCGTTTCGTGAAAATCGACGGGGTATGGCGCTATACCAACTGAATACCAACTAAAAAAGCCGCGCGGCGATAAGTTTTTCGCTTATCCGCGCGGTTATTTTATTATTCGGGGCGTTATAGTTTAGCCGTTAAACGATATTGAAGCGGTGATTTTCCCGTTGCGAGTTTGAACGCGCGTGAGAAGCTGTACACGCTCGAATACCCGACGGCTTGCGCCACTTCGGAAACAGATTTGGTCTGCGATAAAAGCATATCCTGCGCGGCGGAAACGCGTACTCCCGTAAGGAATTTTCTCGGCGATTCCGAAGTGTATTTCACGAACTGCTTCTGAAGATATACGACGCTGATATTTGCGTGAGAAGCTATCTTCTCGTTTGAAAGCTTTTCGTCGCCGTAGTTTTCGTAAATATATTCTATACATTTTACGAGATGGTCGGGGTAGGCGTCGTAAGCCGTTTGCTCGCAAAGCCTTAAAATAAGCGAATAGATAAGCGCTCTCGTCGCCGTCTTATACGTCGGGCGCTTGGTAACGAACGTCTTGACCGTTCTTACAAAGACGTTTTCCATATTTTCCGTTTTTTTGAAAGTATAGATTTTGTCAATTTTTACGTCAGCGTAGAAGTTGAGCACGTGGCTGACGTCGGCTTTGGTGCATTTGAGCGTATAGCTGACTTGCGCAGGCATAAGAAGAACGGTGTTTTTGTCGGAAACAAAAGTTTCGCCGTTCAGATAATATTCGACGCTCCCCGCCGTCGAAGTTATAAGCCCCAAAGAGTGTCTGTTGACGTGGCGAACGGTGCCTTTTTCCGAATAAATGTCCACGCAGTTAAGCTCGCCTTGTATAGTGACGTCGTCTAAAAAATTTCTCATTTTACCTTTTTTTCATCTCGTTTCGTTCGTTTTTCCTTATTTTATCGCCGCAGGAGCGCCGTTGTCAATCAAATTGTATAGTTTTTGTTAAAAAAAGTAAAGGCAACGCTATTGACTGAACTACCATGCGAGTATATAATGACAGGGAAATCTTATATAAGGAGATTTATATGAAAAACTTTTTGTGTAAATTGATATTTTTACTCGCCGTTTTGACCGTAACGTGCGCGTTTGCGGCGTGTAAACCTTTGGGCGTGAGCGAAGTTTCAAATTCCGCGGGCTCCGCGGACGCGTCTGATATCGAGCAAGCTTCCGCCTCTTTTGACGATTCTTCGTCCGAACAGACTTCTGTATCCGAGCAGAATTCTTCGTCGGAAGAAACGTCTTCTTCAGAGACCACCGTTTACTACGTCGTAAGATTTTACGACGAAACGGGGCTTTCGCTTCTCAAAGAAGAGCGTTTTGAAGAAAATTCAGATATAGTCTTTTCCGGCGCCACGCCCGTAAAGGCTTCCGACGAAGAATACGATTACGTTTTCGCCGGTTGGAGCTATACGGTTGGCGGAGAAGCCGAAGAGAACTTAAAAGCAACGGCTTCGTGCGCGCTCAACGCCGTATTCACGGCGGTCAAACGCCCCGAAAAAGTCGCCAAGCCCGCCGCTGACGAAACGATTTACGCGTATAACGGCGAAGTACGGACTTACCTTATTGCGGCAAACGAAGCGTATTCCGTAAGCGGAAACACCGCCGTCGACGCAGGCATATATACCGTAACCGTAGCGCTTAACGACAAAACGGCTTACGTTTGGAAAGACGGCACTACCGACGATCTTACCTACGAATTCGTTATAAACAAAGCTCAGAACGAGTGGACTGCCGAACCGTCGATTTCCGACTGGTACGAATCGGGAGAAGCGTCCGCGCCTACCGGCTCGGCGCTGTACGGCGAAGTAGCGTTCGCGTATTCGGACGGTGAAAGCGAGTATGCGAGCGAACTGCCCGCTACCGCAGGACAATACGTTCTCAAGGCAAGCGTTGCCGAAACCCAAAACTATTACGGATTAGAAGCAACGGTCGAATTTACCGTTCGCGCAAAGTTTGAGGTTAAATTTACCGATCACGACGGAGAAGCGTTGTACTCGGCGACTTATATCCCCGGTCAGACGCCCGTATACGAAGGCGAATCGCTCGGTTACGATCTGGGCGCGCTTTCTTACACTTTCGTCGGTTGGAACGACGGCGAAAATACTTACGTCGAGCTTCCCGCGGTAAGTGACGCCGTGAATTTCGTAGCCGTTTATACCGCTTCGTTAGCAGAAGATAAGGGAACGGTCGCAGAGCCTTACGAATTTACGCGTGCCGAAGAGTTCGCGTGCCTTAAAACTACTCTCGAAAACGGAGCTTCCGTGAACGGAAAATATTTCGTTCTCAAAAACGACGTAACTTTGACGACCGCCGAAACGGCAATAGGCGCGGCGGCTCAACCCTTCGACGGCAATTTCAACTTCGGCGGATTTACCGTAACGTATTCCTGCGAAGGGGAAACGAGCGGTCTGTTCGCTTACAACGCGGGCAATATTTCAAACGTCGTCGTCGAAGCGAACGTAACTTCGGCTACGGTCGCGGGCGGAATTGCCGCTTACAACCTTGCAAACGGCAAAATAGAAAACGTTTCCGTTTACGGCGTTATAGACGCTACCGATAAAGTCGGCGGCATAGTAGGCGTAAACGGCGGCGCGTTGTACGGCAGAACTCAAGCTCTCGTCAAACAAAACGGAAGCTTAGCCATGTACGCGCTCGAAGGCACCGAAGGCGCCGGCATACGCGTAGGCGAAACGATCGAAGGCGGCTCAGACGTTTACGCTTCATCCAAGTGGGACGGCGCGAGCGTTGCCGAAGCTTTCGCAAGCGGAAGCGGAACGGAAAACGATCCTTACGTTATAGAAACCGCAGAACAGCTCGCGTTCTTCAAGACGAGCAGCCAGACGGCGGCGACCTATAAAGATAAATACGTCGCTCTCGGCGCAGATATAGACCTTTGCGGTTACGAGTGGAGCGGTATCGCCGCGGGCGGAAGCAACACCTTCTCGGGCACTTTCGACGGAAAAGGGCATTCGGTCTACAACGTTAATATTACAACTACGGGCAGCAGCCGCGGATTTATCAACGGTTTAGCAGCGACGGGAACGATCAAAAACGTGGTCGTTTACGGAACGGTCACGGCAACAAATGCTAAGTCGGTATACGTCGGGCTTATAAACGGTTTCTCATACGGCACCATAACCGACTGCACGGCTTACGTTGATTTTAACGGCGCGGGCAAGAATATGGGCGGCGTGACCGGTTACAACTCGGGTAATTTAAGCGGCTGTAAAGCTTACGGAAGAATAACGGCTGCCGACGTCGTCGGCGGGATCGTCGGTTATCAGGCTCAAAAGACGACTATCGGCAACGTGACCGACTGCGTAAACTACGCGAACGTCACCGCTACGGCTATCGGAGCCGCGAGCGCGAGCACGGTAGGCGCGGGCGGCGTACTCGGCGTTATAGGCTCGGGCGCTAAGGTCACGGGCTGCGTAAACTACGGCGCAATAACGGGCGCCGGCGAAGACGGCGGGCTCGGCGGAATAATCGGGAACGTTTTCAATTCCGAAATATCTTCAAACAAGAACTTCGGTACCGTTTCGGGCGTTCAGTCGGTAGGCGGAGTAGCCGGCTATTGCAGACAGGGCGCTACCGTAAACGATAACGAAAACTACGGAACGATCGTCGGAAAACAACGAGTAGGCGGTATCGCGGGTTACGCTTCGTGCAACCTTAGCGGAAACGTCAATAAGCTTGAAGCCGCCGTCAGCGCCGATTATTCGGCGGGCGGGATCGTAGGCTACTATACCGGAAGCGCGAGCACGGCGATTTCCGCTTGCGATAACTACGGCGCGGTATTTGCGACCGAATCGGGCGAAGGCTTCTGGATAGGCGGTATCGTCGGTATGGCGGGCTCTTCCAAGACTATTGAAAACTGTAAGAACTACGGCGCGGTCACGGGTAAAGGCAAAGTCGTTCCCGCAAACTCCACGCACGGCGGCGGCGTAGGCGGCGTAGTCGGCAGCGCGTATAACACCGTAGTCAAAAATTGCGAAAATCACGGCGAAGTCACCACTTCGATTTACGGCGGCGGCATCGTCGGTTACGCGCATAACGACGGCGGCGAAATAAAGGAAAACGTCAACGAAGGTAACGTCGTAACTTTAAACGCGGTAGGCTCGGTAAGCCTTGGCGGTATAGTCGGCAGGAACGTCGCTTCCGTACACGACAACACGCAGAAAGGAAGAATAATCCTTCCCGAAAACGCTTCCGAAGAAACAATCGGCACCGCTTCGGATATAATCGGTTCCGACGAAGCCGAAGACGGAAAAGTTTACGACAACGTCGTAGATAACGAAGATTGAGCGATCGCGCTTTTTAAGCTGATTGGCTTTCAGATATTTTTTTGAGTGTCTTATGAAAAAATTATTAGCGATAACGTTGATTTTAATTATTTGCTCGGCGGCTCTGGTCGGTTGCGGCTCGGCAAGCGAAGCGGGCGGGAACAGACCTTCCGCCTCAGCTTCCGCATCGGCTCACGCGCCGATCAACGACAATCCGACCGAGAGAAAGCAGGTATCGCAGACGGTAGTTCCCGCAACGTGTTTGACCGAAGGTTACGTCGAACGCGTTTACGACGACGGTTACGTGTGCCGCGATACGTTCACGCCTACCGCCGAACACGATTACGTTAAATTTTCGCTCGGCTCGGAAAAAACTTTAACTCGCGAAATTTGCCGTAATTGCGGTAAGGAAAAGATAGCCTATACTCCCGTTACGATAAACACCGACGTAGTTATCGACCGCAACCGTACTCGTCCGTCTTTTGCTGGGCTTGACGTAATGGCGTGCGCTATGATAATGGAGCCCACTCCCGACGACGCCATCGTCGCCATAAGAAGAGCGGAAGCTACCGGCGCGTTCGGGTTTATGATCTACCTTACTTCTCTTGAACAAAAATACGTCAATCAAGCCGATTTAGAGCGCATTATGTATTGCACGGATAAACCCGTTCTCGTAATAGCTTACGCCGCTACCGACGAAGTTCGCGAAAGCTGGTATAAAACGAGTATAGCGGCGGGCGCCGCCGCCGTGGATATGCCCGGTTATATGTACGAAGGCGAAACGAGAAGCGGGCTTTCCGCAAACAAGCAATACTGGGAAGGGCTCGGCTTCGATATGTCTTTCGTAGCCCGTTCGCCGAGAGAAGTTTCGGGCGTGAAAGCTACGATAGACAGACAAGCTGCGTTTATTTCCGAAATACACGCGCTCGGCGGCGAAGTGCTTATTTCCACGCACGCAAACGTCACCATGAGCGCCGAACAGATACACGCTATGGGCGTATTTTTGAGTCAGAGCGGCGCGGATATCGTGAAAATGGTGCTCGGCGGAAGCGATAAAAACACCGTCATCGAGCATCTTAAAGCTTGTATTCTCTTAAAAGAAGACGCCGCTTTCACGGCTAAATTTTCGGTGCACGGACAAAGCACTCTGTCAAGGCTCATGTGCCCGATGTTCGGCTCGTATATAGCTTTCTGCGTCGACGAATACAACCAACAGCAGACTAATATCCAGATAGATTTAAAGACGATGGTTGATATTCTCAACTCACCCGAGATGAAAGGGGTACTTCAATGAGAAGGTTTTTATCGCTCTTTATTTCGATAGCGTTGTCGCTCGGGCTCTTCCTGATTTGCGGGTGCGTTTCTTTGGGCGCGGAAAAAAGCCTTTCCCGCTCTCCGCTTCTTAAAAACGATGCGGAAAGCGCGCCGACTGCGGACGTTACGACGGGCAAGAACAGAGTTATATTTC
>CACXHH010000009.1 GCA_902767455.1 uncultured Eubacteriales bacterium | reverse complement strand
TGTACGGATAATACTTTGAAAAAATCATTCCGAAAGCCGAGCGCGGCGGCATTTCGGCGCGCCCCGTAAGCTCCGCGAACGCCTTTCTCAAAGCAAAGCCGTCGCCATCCGCAAAGATAAGATATAAATCGAGCGCGCTGACGTCAATAACGTATTTTTCGTTAAGTTCCACGCTCTTTGCCGAATACCCGTGCTCGGGGAGAATAATTCTCGGGCTGTCGAGAACAGGAAAGACGGCGGGCGTTTCAAAAAGTTCGGGAAGTTCTCCGCCGTTCGGCTTTTTATAAGTATAAACGATATCGCCGCTTTCGTCTTTTACTTCAAGCGTTGAAAAGTCGCGCGCGTTCTCGACAATTGCGACCGTCTTGCCGCCGACCGAAAAAAATACCTTCCCGTTTTCCGCCCACGCCTTTCCGTCGGCGCCGACGAAGCTATCCCTGTCGGGGATATTGAAAGTGTTCGCGTCTTTAAACGCGCCGCCGCAAGCTATCTCCACGCGGACTATATTCTTTGCAAGCGCGCAGAACCTTATATTATTATGAACGCAGTAAATCATTTGCACCTTTTTAAACAAAATACGTCGATAATCGACTTATAGACGGACTTGTCGCGTCTTTACAGAACGGAAACGTTCTTTAAAAGCATCTTGTCGGGACCTTTGTACGAGCCTTGAACGACGCACTTATCGGATAAAAGCGCCGTCTTTAAAACTTCGGAAAGCTTCGCGCTCATGGTTATCCCCGTAACGGGCGTGCACGATTTTCCGTCGTGATAGAACGCCGTGCGTATTTCGCCGCCGATATAGTCGCTATATACGTCGACCTGAAGAGCGGAAAGCGCAACGCATTCGATATACGGCTCGCTTGAAAGTTTTTCTTGGGAAAGGCTACCCGTTTCAAGCGCTTTGCACGGCAAAACGCCGCTCGGACGCTCCACGCCGAGATATTGTCCGAATCTGTTCGAGCCGTGTTTTGCCGTAACTACGCCGTCCTTCACGAGCGTGACGGAAGATAAAGCCACGCCGTCGTCGTCAAAGTAGGAAGAAGCCTTGCTGCCTTCGACAACGCCGAACAGAGTAAGCGTGATCTTGTCGCCGTTCCCGCCGCAGATATCGTCGCCTATCTTGTAGTAATCAGACTGCGTATACGCCGCCGAATAGCTCATATCGCTCGAAAGTTCGTCCAAAAGCGCGCTTATATCGTCGGCGCGGAGAACTACGTTCACACGCATAGGCGTCGTCGGTTTTTGCGCGACGGAGCGAGCCTTTGCTTCGGCAAGCTTGGTGGAAATATCTTCGGTGAGTTTATCCTTGTCGAAGTTTGAAAAATCTGCGCTGAAATACACTTCGACCGACTGCTTTTCGTCGGTAAACGTGGGTATGGCTTCCACGAAGGCGTAACGCTTGGTTTGCGTTTTATCGAGCCCTCGGCTGTTCACCACGCGGGTTTTGACGTCGTTCACGAACACTTCGAGCGCGTTTAGCGAACCGCCTTCGGGCGCCTTTGCCGCGAACACGGCGTCGGCGATGCTTTCGGCAAGCTTAATCTTATCCTTGCCGTTCATATCCGAAGGTATTTCGGCGACGAGTTTTTCGCCTTCGACGAGCTTATACGGGCGGTTGAAAACGAGCTTGGCGCGTTCAATAGCCGCGTTTATCTTGTTTAAAATATCTTCGTCGCTCATATACGAGTAGACAGAAAAGGACGAATCGCCAAGGCAGTCGTCGTGTTCGACGTATATCGTGACAAGGGTATCGACCGTATCGGTCGCGCGGACGGTTTCGAGTTTTTCGTGCACGAAGAACAGTTCGTTTGAAGTTTTGGCGTTTTCGGTTATCTGCCAGCCGCTCGCTTTTTTTACGCCGTTTAATATTTCTATCAACTTTTTCATCCTAATTTCACCCTCACTTTAAGGCTCGGTCCGCCGTCGGAAACGCGTACCCACTCTTTGTAGCCCTTGCCGCACATGCCCGCGCCTATTACTTTGAAGTTGTCGCCGACCATCGAGATAGATTTTAACAGTTCCGGCACGGAGCCGCTCATAACGACGGGAGAAACGTAATTATCGGTGAGTTTGCCGTCGATTATCTCAATCCCGTACTCCGCCGTGCACTGTATCTGCCAGTTTTTGGGATCTTCCATGCCGTTGTTCGTCTGGAAAAGCATATACCCGTGTTTGACGGAAGCGATCATATCTTCAAGCTTATCTTTGCCCGCGCTGAAAAAGGTGTTGGTCATACGCGAATACGCCTTGCGCTTGAAGCTTTCGCGCCTGCCGTTGCCCGTAGGCATCGTTGACAGCTGCGTTGCGGACGCTAAGTCCGAAAGCCCCGCCACGAGCACGCCTTTATCTATTATCTGAGTATCGTGCGCGAGAACGCCGTCGTCGTCGAAGAAGTAAGAAGCGACGCTTTGAGTCGCCGCGGCGCCGTCGTGCATGTCGACGATAGGAGATGCGACGTATTCGCCCATAAAGTTTTTAGCCATCGCGCGGTCTTTGACGAACTGGTCCATTTCCACGCCGTGCCCGAACGCTTCGTGCGCAATAAGCCCCGAAATGGACGGATCGGTGATGACGTCGTAAACGCCCGGAACGATAGGTTTGGCTTTGGCGAGGTGACGGGCAAGGTCAACCGCCTTTTTTACGCCGGCTTCCATATCGACGAGAACTTCGGATATGGTAGGCTCGCCCGAGAACTCGCGCGCCTGAACAGGCTTCCCGTCGACGTAAACGACTATGAGATACCCGTACGCCCACCCGTAGTGCTGTGAAAGCTCTCTGTTTTCGGTGACGAACAGTTTTGAAACGGATAGCGCGTTTATCATCGCGATACCGTTCACGACTTTCTCGTCGCCCTTTAAAAGAAGACCTGAAAACTCTTTGCATTTTTCAAGCAGCTGCCCGTCGGAATATTTATCGAAATCGGTGTTTCTCGAAAAGTCCTTTTTAAGCGGCTCGTCGGAAATTGCGGCGGCGCTTATAGAGCGGGAACAAAGCGAAGGCGTAACCTTTACGCTTTTGATAATGTGAGCGGCGAGCTTTTTTACGTCGCCCGAAACGTCGTCGAAGGAATATTCGTAAAACGAGTTGCCGTCGTTCATTTTGACGACGAATCCGCATTCGCCCGAGCCGTCGCGAACGGAAGATACGCGCTTGTCGGCGCGGTAGACGGTCGAGCGTACGTCGGTGCCGAGAACGCTGACGTACGAAAACGTTTTTTTCAGTTCCGCTACGAGCTTTCGGCAATCTTCACGCTTTGCGTCAAGATACTTTGAAAACATATTTTCTCCTTTCGTCCGCCGTTTTTACTTTGCAAGAAAGCCTACAAAAAGGCGAACGTCTTTTTTATTATTTTACTATAATATGAAATATAAATCAATAATTATCGGCAACTTTTTCGCCTTAAAAAAAGAGCCGTCCGATAAACCCGTTATTTTTTGGTTTTTCCGTTGACTTTTTTGCCGTTTATTGATATAATTTACGCAAGAGTTCAAGCGGGTGTCTTTAACGGATATTTTCTTTCCCGTTTGAAAATTTTTTAAGAGGTAAAAACAATGAGCAAATGGAAATGCAGCGTTTGCGGTTACGTTCACGAAGCCGACGAACTCCCCGCCGATTTCAAGTGCCCGAGATGCAAACAGCCCGCTTCGGCTTTTGAAAAGCTCGAAGAACAAACGAAAAACACTAATATTTACGCCGGAACTAAGACCGAAAAGAATCTTCAGGCGGCTTTCGCAGGCGAATCGCAGGCAAGAAACAAATACACTTACTTTGCTTCCGTAGCAAAAAAAGAAGGTTACGAGCAGATAGCCGAGATATTCTTAAAAACCGCCGATAACGAAAAGGAACACGCAAAACTCTGGTTCAAAGAGCTCGGCGGTATCGGAACTACGGCAGACAACCTCGCCGCCGCCGCTGAAGGTGAAAACTACGAGTGGACGGATATGTACGAAGATTTCGCAAAGACAGCCGAAAACGAAGGTTTCACCGCGCTTGCCAAACGCTTCCGCATGGTCGCGGCTATCGAAAAACGCCACGAAGAACGCTACCGCGCGCTTTTGAAGAACGTTTCCGACAACGAAGTGTTTGAAAAGGGCAGCGTAAAGATCTGGGAATGCCGCAACTGCGGGCATATCGTAGTCGGCACCAAAGCGCCCGAAGTTTGCCCCGTTTGCGCGCACGCAAAAGCTTACTTTGAAATAACCGCCGAAAACTATTGATCGAATAACCGAAAAACCAAAGGAGAAATATATTATGGAAATGGAATTTTACCGTTGCGCCCATTGCGGTCAGATAATCGCAATAGTCAAAAATAAGAACGTTCCCGTTATGTGCTGCGGAGAAAAAATGCAAAAGATAGTCCCCGGCACTACCGACGCCGCCGTTGAAAAACACGTTCCCGTCGTCACACGCGACGGCAATCTCGTTAAAGTTACCGTCGGCGCCGTCGCTCACCCCATGCTCGCCGAACATTATATCGAGTGGATCGCTTTGAACACCAAGTTCGGCAATCAGAGAAAAGCTTTGAATCCCGGCGACAAGCCCGAAGCTTTATTTGCCCTTTGCGAAGGCGACGAAGTCGAAGCGGCTTACGCCTATTGCAACCTTCACAGCCTTTGGAAAAGCTGACGTATAATTTTTAACCCGATGCGGGGCGGCGAATATGATATGCCGCCCCGCTTTTTCGTAAAAAAAATTGAAAAACGCTTGACAAACGGTAATGCGATAAATATAATAAATTGTGTACAATTAAATTGTATAAAATTTATTTCGGAGGCAATTTATATGTCGATTTATCAATTCACAGTAAAGGACGCGAGCGGAAACGACGTGTCTTTGAGCGATTACACGGGTAAAGTTCTTCTCATCGTAAACACGGCAACGGGTTGCGGATTTACGCCGCAGTACGAAGGATTGCAGAGTATGTACGAAAAATTCGGTCCCGAAGGTTTTGAAATACTTGACTTTCCGTGCAACCAGTTTATGAATCAAGCCCCCGGCACCAACGAAGAGATAGTCGCCTTCTGCAAAGGCCGTTTCGGAGTAACCTTCAAACAGTTTTCAAAAATCAAAGTCAACGGCAAAGAAGAAGATCCGCTCTACACCTTCCTTAAAAAAGAACAGCCCGGCAAACTCGGCTCGCGTATAAAATGGAATTTTACCAAATTTCTCGTCGACAGACGCGGCAACGTAGTTGCGCGTTTTGCCCCGACCGATACTCCCGAATCGATCGAAAGTTCGGTAAAAGAGTTGTTATAATATAAAGTTCGTAGTATAATAAGTAAGGAAGTTATTTTCCGATAATAATAAAAAAGGAGTTTTACGCGTGGCGATTTACGCCGCGCGTAAAGGTATCGTTATGGAATACGTTTTCTCGCCAAAAGGCGTATGCTCGATGGAAATCCACTTCGAGCTCGACGGTAACGTCGTAAAAAATATTTCGTTTATAGGCGGTTGCAACGGCAATCTGAAAGCCATCTCAAAGCTTTTAGAAGGTCAGACGGTGGAGTACGTTGAAGAAAAACTTCTCGGCAACACCTGCGGAAGAAGAAACACTTCTTGCGCCGATCAACTCGCTACCGGGCTTCGCGCCGCGTACGACGGCAGCCTAAAGCCCATCGCGTAACGCCGCTTTTAGCTCGTTTTTGCGATAATCGACTTATAGCCGCACTTTTTGTTCTGAACAGGTGATAATATAATGACTAATTCACGCGATAAAAAGATAATACAGACGAGTATTTTCGGCATCGTAGTCAACGTACTTTTGGTGGCGTTCAAAAGCGTAGTAGGGCTTCTTGCGAACTCTATCGCCGTAATTATGGACGCCGTAAACAATTTAAGCGACGCGCTTTCTTCGGTAATAACGATAATCGGCACAAAGCTTTCCGCCAAAAAGCCCGACAAAAAGCACCCTTACGGGCACGGGCGCATCGAATACGTAACTTCGGTCATCATAGCGGTAATCGTTCTGATGGCGGGCGTAACTTCGCTCAAAGAATCGATAACAAAGATTATAGAGCCCGAAGTCACCGATTACAAAGTTTACTCGTTTATAATCATCGGCGTTGCGGTTGCCGTCAAATTCTTCTTCGGCAGATACGTGACTTCGGTCGGTAAAAAACTTGACTCCGGCACGCTCAAAGCTTCGGGCGCAGACGCCGTTTTCGATTCTATCTTATCGCTTGCGACCTTCGTTTCCGCGCTTATCGCCGTGTTCACGAAGTTCTATTATATAGACGGAATACTCGGCACGATAATTTCGCTGTTCATCTTAAAAGCGGGCGTAGGGATACTGCGCGAAACGCTCGACAGCATTATCGGGCTTCGCGCCGACAAGGAGCTTACCGATAAGCTCAAAAAGATACTCACCCAAAGCGAGGAGGTTTCGGGCGTTTACGACGTTACTCTTCACAATTACGGACCTAACAAGATAATAGGCTCGGCGCATATAGAAGTAGCGGACGATCTTACCGCGAGCAAAATACATAAACTCACTCGCACGCTCTCAGCCGAAGTTTACGAAAAACTCGGAATAATCTTAACGATAGGCATTTACGCTTCCGGCAACGGCTCGGGCGAGCACGAACTTCTCAAAGAAAAATTATCGGCGATAATCGCCTCATACCCCGAGATATTGCAACTTCACGGGCTGTTCGTCGACGACGAAACTTCAACAGTCACCTTCGATATCATAGTCGATTTTTCGGCGGACGCCGAAGCGGTGAGAGATAAAGTCGTTGCCGAAATAAGCAAGTTCTACCCGCAATATAAGTTTTTCGTCGTGCTCGATAACGACTATGCAGATTGATATAATATGGAAACTTACGAAAGTTTAAAACTCGATAACCAACTGTGTTTTCCCCTTTACGCCGCCGCGCGCGAAGTCGTAAAAAAATACACACCGCTTCTTAATAAGCTCGATATAACTTACACGCAGTATATAACCTTGATGGTGCTGTGGGAAAAACACGATCTGTCCGTCAAGGAGCTCGGGCAAAAGCTCTTTCTCGATTCGGGAACGCTTACTCCGCTTCTTAAAAGCCTTGAAAAGAAGGGCTTCGTCAAGCGTTCGAGAAGCACGGGCGACGGCAGAGTTTTAAACGTGTCTTTGACCAAGCAAGGCGAAGAGCTGAAAAACACCGCGCTTTCGGTGCCGCAAGGCATGCAGGGCTGTATTCCCTTATCACCCGCCGAAGCTTTTACGCTCTACTCGCTTTTGTATAAGATTTTAGGTAAAGACGTTTCAGATAATTTTTCGTAAAAGCAGTTTGCAATTATAATTAAAAACACTAAAACGCCGCGATAAGTCGATTATCGCGGCGCTTTTATCTTTTTACAAGTTATTTTTCAACTTCGCGCGAAGGCGATGAAAGCGTCTTTTTGAAGGTGTAAATAATTATCGAAAGAGAGATGACGAAGGTCAGTATATCCGCGGCTGGCATCGAATACAGAACGCCGTCAAGCCCGAAGAATAGCGGAAGGATAAGCGCGAGCCCCACGCCGAAAACAAGTTCTCTCACCATCGACAAAAAGGTCGAAAGAACGGCGCTTCCCATCGCCTGCAAGAAGATAAACGTCGCTTTATTTACGCACGCAAGGACGATCATAGATAGGTATATCCTGAAACATCTTAAAGCAAACCGCGTATAATAAACGCTCTCGTTCGCCGCGCCGAACACGCCTATTATCGCCTGCGGAAACGCTTCGACGACGATAAGCGCCACCGTGCCGACCACGGCTTCTGCAAGGAGCAGTTTTTTAAATAGTTCGGTAACTCTGTCGCTTCGCTTTGCGCCCACGTTGTAGCCGACGACGGGTATGCACCCCGCCGCAAGCCCTATCACTATGGATATAACTATCTGGAAGAACTTCATTACTATCCCGACTACCGCCATAGGTATCTGCGAATATTCGGGGCGAGAAAATATTTCGTCTTTCGCACCGTAAACGCGTATCATATTGTTAATAGCCGCCATCGCCGCAACGAGCGAAATTTGAGCAAGAAAGGAGCATACGCCGAGCGAAAGCGTTCTTCCGACGACCTTAAAATCGAGCTTGAAGTCTTTGAGTTTGAGCTTCAATATCTTCGGGCGAACGATATAGACTATCGCCATGACCGCCGTCGCTACCTGCCCGATCACGGTTGCCACCGCCGCGCCCATCATTCCCCATTTGAATACGAAAATGAATATCGGGTCGAGTACGATATTGATAACGGCACCGGCAAGAGTTGAGAACATCGCAAAATTCGGGCTTCCGTCCGCGCGGATTACGGGGTTCATAGCCTGACCGAACATATAAAAGGGTATGCCGAGCGCGATATAGAAAAGGTATTCCTTTGAAAGCGCGTTAGTTTCTTCGTTGACCTTGCCGCCGAAAAGCGCGACGAGCGAGCCGCCCGCAAGAAGGTATATCGCGGTGAGCGCGATACTGAACGCCGTTACCGTAACGATTGAATTTCCGACGCTTTTACCAGCCCTTTCGGCGCTCCCTTTGCCAAGGCTTATGCTCACGAACGCGCAGGCGCCGTCGCCGACCATCACGGCGATGGCAAGAGCTATCGTCGTAAGCGGAAAAACGACGGTGTTGGCAGCGTTGCCAAAGCTTCCGAGATAGTCCGCGTTGGCGATAAATATCTGGTCGACCACGTTATACAGCGCGCCGACGAGAAGAGATATTATGCACGGAAGAGAATATTTCAGCATGAGTTTTCCGACTTTTTCTTCAGCAAGGTAGTTTTCGGATTGCATTTTAGTTACTCCTTTTTTGAGCTTTTTTTTCGCAAAAAAAAATGCGTAAGCCCGAAAGAAATTCGGACTTACGCAAAGGTTTTTGCTACTCAATTCTCAATTATTTTATACTATTTTCACGAAAAAATCAAGCGCGAAAAGACCTGAAATTTAAATTTCAAAAAAACAATCGGCGGGATTGACATTTTCTTTTAGCGGTGATAATATATAACCGTTATGCAAGCCGTATCGTCTTTTTTTCAAACTGAGCTCGGATTCGTGATCGTTCAGGCGATAGGCGTTATCGCAATGACGCTGACCATCCTTTGCTATCAGTTCAAAAAACGCAGTCATATTCTTATAATGCAGTACACGGGCAACGCTTTATGGTGCGCGCATTATTTGCTTTTGGGCGGATACACGGGGCTTGCGCTTAACCTTATGGCGGTCGCCCGCGGTATTATTTACTCGCTCGACTATAAATGGGCAAAATCGTTTATCTGGGCGGGCGTGTTTTCGGCGATAACGATCGCGTCGTGTTTTCTCACTTACGAAGCGTGGTATTCGATCCTGCCCACCGTGGGAACGGTGATAGCGACGATAGGGTTAAGGATATCAGACGAAAACCTGCTTCGAAAACTCGTTCTCATCGCTCAACCGCCGTGGCTTGCGTATAACCTTATAATAAGCTCTTACCCGGGCGCGATCGCTACTTCGTTTACGATAGTTTCGCTCGTCGTCGCACTCGTAAGATACGGCGGATTTAAGAGAATTAAGAACGAAGAAATGAAGAATTGAAGAATTATGGCTCCGATCGACAGTTATAACGGCTTTTTCGCGTTACAGAAAAAGCGTTAATAAATTGTTTATATAAGTACGCTGAGAAACGCAAGGCGGATTTTATTTTCACCGTCAAGCGTTTCGCTACGACTAAAAATAACGGTTTTTTTCCGACGAAAGCGAGAAAAAACCGTTATTTATTTTTTTTAGTTCGGCAAGTCGCTTTGTTCGTGCATGGAAGACACCATCTGCTCGGTGTCAACGAACGGAAGGATAAACGGCGGCATGCCGCAAGATACCGTAAGGTTGGTTACAAACGCGCGAAGATACGGGAAGAGCGTTTCTATCGCAAGGCGTAACTGACCTTTTTTGCTTGAAACGAGATCTTCGCCGAGCTCGAACGCGCCCGTTAAAACGACGTTCAAATCGAACGGAGTCTTATTTCCGGCAACCGACGAATTTATCGTAACCGAAAGCGTCGCGTTGTAAGTTTCGTTGTTGCCCGTCATCTTGCACTCGAAGTGCGGAGCAATTTTGAACGTTTCGTTCTTGGTAAGCGGATTGAGAGTGATATCGCTGTGCTCGAAGCGATATCCTTTGAACAATGTTTTTTCCTTCATATATTTTCTCCTTTGTTTTTATATGGTACGGCGTTAGCCGAATATTTTTTATTCTTCTCTTGCCAGCCTTATCGCTCGGGCAAAGAGCATGTTGACCGTTTTGATAACGCCGGGCGTCATTTCAAGCCCTTCGTAAAAAGCTATCTTGCTTTTGAGTTTTTGCGCTTCGTCGGCGGCGTCGGAAGAGCTGTTTATCCCGTCGAGAAACTCGTAAACGCCTTTGAAATCGACGTTATACCGACTTTCGGCGTCACCCTTTTTCATAACGACGTTATATACCGCGCGCGAGCCGTTGTTTCTCGTTACGGCGGCGCCTGTATCGGCGGCGCCGTTTTCAGACGACGCTTTCTCCGTTTGCAGCTCGGAAATCTTACCCTTATTTTTCTCTCGTTTAACGCTTGCGAAAGATAAAAAGGCCGCGTATAAGCACGTTATCGCAAATAATTCCACTTCTGCGTACATAAGCGCTACGAGCGGGTGAACAAACGTTTTGCCCACCGTTTCGTACTCGGCGTACGCCGCCGCAAACGCAAGAAGCGCGCCGAGAAAGTTGACGATTATCGTTAAAAACGAAAAATTCCTTTTTCTTTCGGCAAGGATATTGAAAGCTATCTGCGCCGCGTCAAACAGCGCCGAGAAAACGAAAACGTAAAAGAACAGGCTGACAAAATCGATACGGGAAAGGTATTCGACGACGTTTTTACTGTGTAACAAAACCGAAAACGAAGTATTCATACGTAGCGATTATTGCCGCTACGTCGTTTTTTTATACGACAAACCGCGATCTATCGCCGCTTTATTTGCAATCGACGAGCTCGCACGTTCTGATATTGAATATGTAAGTCTTTTCGACTTTGAGTTTTTGCACCTTTTCGACGGCGTAGGCGTAAAGTTCGAGCTGTTTTTTATAAGTCGCGATAAGCGAAGCGGCGTTACGCCCCGAATATTTATAGTCGACAATGATTGCAACGTCGCCCTTTACGGCAAGAAGGTCTATAACGCCCTGAACGAGCACTTCGCCGCTGCCCTTGTCAAGCGTAAGGCTTGCGGGCACGAGCGCGATAAACGGCTGTTCGCGGT
>CACXHH010000008.1 GCA_902767455.1 uncultured Eubacteriales bacterium | reverse complement strand
TTTGGGTTCAAAGCG
Organism: uncultured Eubacteriales bacterium; assembly: GCA_902767455.1. Classification (GTDB taxonomy): domain Bacteria; phylum Bacillota; class Clostridia; order Christensenellales; family Borkfalkiaceae; genus UBA4636. The sequence goes on along the minus strand of CACXHH010000008.1, from coordinate 14,134 downwards.
ACTTGATTTATATCTTGCCGAAAACACCGAGTTTTCGCGCTCGCATATCAAGAAACTAATAGACGAAGGGCGAGTTTCCGTAAACGGAAAGGCGGAAAAATCTTCGTATAAGCTTCGTGCGGGCGACAAAGTTTCCGTCGAGCCGAAGGAACCCGAAGTCATCGACCTTACCCCGCAGGACATGCCGCTCGAAATAGTCTATCAGGACGAAGATATCGCCGTTATCAACAAGGCGCAGGGTGTGACCGTACACGCGGGCGGCGGCACTAAGAGCGGAACGCTCGTAAACGCGCTTATGTATCATCTCGACAGTCTGAGCGGTATAAACGGCGTTATCCGCCCGGGGATAGTTCACAGGATAGATAAAGATACTTCGGGGCTCTTGGTCGTCGCCAAGAACGACGCCGCGCATCTATCTCTTGCGGAACAGATAAAATCAAAGACGTGTAAGCGCGAGTATCTCGCCTTGTTAGAAGGCGTCGTAAGCGTCGATAACGGACATATAGCCACACTTATCGGCAGAAGCCCCAAGGACAGAAAACTTATGGCGGTAACGAAAACGGGGCGCGTCGCGACGACGGATTATCGTGTTGTCGAGCGCTTTAAAGATTACACGCTTTGCTGGTTTTCGCTCGGCACGGGCAGAACGCACCAGATAAGAGTTCACGCCAAATATCTCGGTCACCCAGTGGTGGGCGATAAAGCTTACGGCTTAAAAAAACAGAAGTTCGAGCTGAACGGTCAGCTCCTTCACGCGTTCAGGCTTACTCTCACGCACCCGAGAACGGGTAAAATTATGACCTTCGAGGCGCCGCTTCCCGACTACTTTGAGAACGTTCTCGATATTTTACGGAAACGGGAAGGCGTATAAACGGGAAAAGTCATATAAACCGAGAAAGCGTAAAAAAGGAAAAGTCGGCGACCTTTCCGATCGCCGACATAAATGGAGTTTTTACGAAAAACGTTACGCTTTTAAGCGTAAGATTTTTGTCCGTACGCTTACTTACAGTCCTTTTCGTCGGATTTAGCGCCCGACTTGTCCGTTTTGCCGGAGCAATTCTTGGTGCTTTGAGTTTTCTTGGTTTCGGACTTGCCACAATTTTTGGTTTTCATAAATCTTCGTCGCCGTTTTTTGGCGGCTCCTCCTTTGATATTATTTTGTCACGATTTGCGTTTAATTATTCTCAATTTTTAAAAAATCGGATAAAAACGCGTGACGCAAAAATTTAACGATGTCGTCTTTTGTTTTTGAAAACTTCAAAAAGTTCGTCGACGTTGCCTTCGACGAGCACTTAACGTGCAATCTGTGCGGTGAAGAAGTCTTTCACCGCGAAGATTTTTGCGCCGAGTGTCTTTCAAAACTCGTCTTTATCGGCGGCGACAGGTGCGAGCGTTGCGGCAGAGCGGAGTTAAAGCCCGTCGAAGCGTGCCGTTCGTGTAAAGCTTCTTTCGTCGATCTGTCGCGAAGCGTGTTCAAGTACGGGAAGGAGTCCTCTCTTCTGATACAAAAGCTCAAATACGGCGGCGCCGCGTACCTTGCGAGGATACTCGCAAAATATCTTTTCAGGGCGTACACCGAAAACTATTTTTCGCCTGACGTAGTGACTTTCGTTCCCATGACCGACAAGGAACATTTCAAGCGCGGCTATAACCACTCCGAAAAACTGTGCGAAGAGCTTTGCAAACTCGTCGGTGCGCAGCCCTTCCCGCTGTTTGTCAAGAAGTTCGACACGTTGAATCAGGTCGGGCTCGATTTCGAAGAAAGGCAGAAAAACCTGAAAGGAAGCTTTTCGCTCGTCGACGGCGTGGACGTAAAAGGCAAAAAAGTGCTTATCGTAGACGACGTTCTGACCACGGGCGCAACTTCGAGCGAGCTTGCGCGCCTTCTTAAATCGAAAAAGGCTAAGACCGTTTACCTTATAACCGTCGCGTCGGTAGTTTCTCCTTCCGTAGCGGCGGCAGAGCGCGCCAGAAACGAACGCGCCGAAAACGACGAATAACGACTTTATACCCGCTCCTTTATCGCGCCGCGTTTTGCCCGCGGTCTTTTTTATGAATTTTTCGTATATAAAAAAGCGCAAATGGCAAAAAAAGGTTAAAAACGGTTTACTTAAATAAAAAAATATAGTAAAATTATAAAGTAATTATAATAAGGGGCAGTATAAACGACGTTACTCCCCGTCTTGCGAGGTAAACTATGGGACTCATAAAATATATTCTCGAAACCGATTCGAGAAGATCTTTGAAAAAACTCAGCGCTATGGCTGACAAAATACTCGAACTTTCACCCAAATACGAGGCGATGACCGACGCCGAGTTAAAAGACCAGACTCGTCTTTTAAAGGAAAGACTTGCCGCGGGCGAAACGCTCGACGATATTCTTTACGACAGTTTCGCAGTCGTCAGAGAAGCGAGCTACCGCGTACTCAATATGCGCCACTATAAAGTTCAGCTTATGGGCGGTATCTGCGTGCACCAAGGGCGTGTTGCCGAGCTTAAAACGGGTGAAGGTAAAACGCTTATGTCCACTCTCCCCGCGTACCTTAACGCGCTTGCGGGCAAGGGCGTTCACATCGTCACCGTCAACGACTATCTTGCCAAGCGTGACGCCGAGTGGATGGGTAAGATCCACCGTTTTCTCGGGCTTACCGTAGGCGTAAACCTAAACGGTATGAAGGACAACGAAAAACGTCAGGCGTATCAATGCGATATAACTTACGGCACCAACAACGAGTTCGGTTTCGACTATCTGAGAGATAACCTTAAAAAACGCCTCCCCGATATGGTCCAGCGCGGGCTTGACTTTGCCATCGTCGACGAAGTAGACTCCATTTTGATAGACGAAGCGAGAACGCCGCTTATTATTTCGGGCGCGGGCGAAAAGTCTTCGCAGCTGTACGTCGACGTAGACAGATTCGTCAAAACGCTCAAAAAAGAAGAGGACTTCACCGTCGACATAAAGGATAAATCAGTTCAGATAACCGAGAGCGGCGCGGCGAAAGCCGAGAGATTTTTCAATATCGAAAACCTTGCCGATTATGGCAACGCCGAACTCAACCACCATATCCAACAGGCTTTGAAGGCGCATCACATCTTTAAGCGCGATAACGATTATATCGTTCAGGATAACGAGATAATCATCGTCGATGAATTTACCGGCCGTCTTATGATAGGCAGAAGGTATTCCGAAGGGCTTCACCAGGCGATCGAAGCAAAGGAACACGTAGTCGTCAGAAGCGAAAACAAGACGCTCGCCACCATAACCTTCCAGAACTACTTCCGCCTTTACCGTAAGCTTTCGGGTATGACGGGTACGGCTAAAACGGAAGAAGAAGAATTCAAGACCATCTACGGACTTGACGTTCTCGAAATCCCCACCAACAAGCCCATGATAAGAAAGGACTTGCACGACGTTATCTATTCCACGGCGAAGGGTAAACTCAGAGCTATCGTAGCCGATATCAAACAGCATTACGAAAAAGGTCAGCCCGTACTCGTGGGTACGGTCACCGTCGAAAAGAGTGAGCTCGTTTCGAGAGCGCTCCTTCGCGAACGCGTTCCGCATAAGATATTGAACGCTAAAAACCATAAGCGCGAAGCCGAAATAATTGCTCAGGCAGGTCAGAAGGGTTCGGTCACCATAGCGACCAACATGGCGGGCCGTGGTACGGATATTCTGCTCGGCGGTAACCCCGAATACCTTGCAAAGCAAGACCTTCGCAATCAGGGCGTTGCCGACGAAGATATAGAGATTGCCTGCTCTTTCGTTCAGGAAGTCAGCGACGATATCAAAGCTCTTCGCGAAAGGTACAACGAACTCTACGAAAAACATAAGAAGATAACCGACGAACAAAAAGAAGAAGTAATGAAGCTCGGCGGTTTAAGGATAGTCGGTACCGAGCGCCACGAATCGCGACGCATAGATAACCAGTTGCGCGGCCGTGCGGGCCGTCAGGGCGACCCGGGCGAATCTATCTTCTATATTTCTTTGGAAGACGAGCTTGCCGAAAGATTCGGCGGCGAGAGATTGCAAAGAATATATGCCGCGTTCAAGGTCGACGAAGATACTCCGCTCAGCGGCAAAACGCTTTCGCGCTCTATCGAAAACGCGCAAAAGACCATTGAAGGCAGAAACTTCGGCATCAGGCGCCACATCATCGAATACGACGACGTTATGAACACTCAACGTCAGGTAATGTACGAAGAGAGAATGAAAGTCCTTCGCGGCGAAGACGTTCACGGCGACGTTCTGCGCCTTATCCCCGATTACGTTGCCAACGTAGTAGCTATGGCAGTACCCGAACCGACCAAGCCCGCGACGTGGTCTTACGAAGCCATCAACACTTCGCTTGAAAACCTTGCGCTTCCCAAGGGCACGCAGTTTTTGACCGAAGAAGACGTCAAGAACTGGGACTACGCTTATCTCGTTCAGCAGTGCACGGATAAGGTCATCGAGTGCTACGAAGATAAGATCCGCCGCTATAAGGAAGAAGAAAATTTCGATTTTTCGATAGTCGAAAGGGACGTGCTTTTATCCGTTGTCGACAAACACTGGATAGAGCATATCGACTCGATGGATAAGCTCAAACGCGGCATTTCGCTCCGTTCTTACGCCAACGAAGATCCTATCAACGCGTATAAGAAAGAAGGAATGGATATGTTCGAAGAGATGACGGCTTCCATTCAGGAAGAAACCGTTCGTATCCTTCTGAACGCCAACGTCAATATTCAGCGCCCGCAGCAGCCGCAGGTCGAAAAGAAAACCTTCGTAGCTTCCGGCGGCGCGCTCCCCACGGGCTCGGCAGTTCCGCAAAAGGCGGACAAAAAGGTCGGTAGAAACGACCCTTGTCCATGCGGTAGCGGTAAAAAGTACAAAAACTGCTGTGGAAAGAACGTTTAAACAGAGAAGAAAGGTGTTGACAAGGGGCGTTGCGCGAGCACGGCGAGCGCCAAATCATATAATAATGACTTTTGGCGTTTGCCAAAGGCAAACTATCAATGCGTAGCATTGCCAAAACGTCTACCTTGTCCCTGCGGAAGCGGTAAGAAGTACAAAATATTACGCCGAAGGCGTAGCGAGCGTGAGCGAGCCAAATCATATAATAATCGTTTTTGCTTTGCGCCATTGGCGCAATCGAAACCGCTTGCGGTTTCCAAAAACAAATGTGGAAAGAACGCATAAACAGAAAAGAAAGCGGAATTATCGGTCGCGCGATTTTAACGTCCTGCAAGCCTTCGGGCTAAAATCGCCGAGAAAATAATAATAAAAAACTATTACGCCGAAGGCGTAGCGAGCGTGAATTATTACTTCTTTTTCCTGCTTATGCAAGAAAAAGCGTTAAAAGCCTTTTGCGATAACGTCGGAATTGTATGAAAGATCATTTATCAAAAGCTTTCGGCTTTTTAAAGAAAAATTATATCCCCGTTATCTTCGTCGCAGTGTACGCGGCGGTGGCGATAGCTCTCGTTCTCGTGTCGTGGCGCGAACTGTTCGACAGGCTTTCGTTTGAAACGAAAGACGTTGCAAATTACGACGGCGGGCTGTATTTCACCGTCGGTCACGGCATAGCCGAAGGCGTAGCGCCGTATTCCGGGCTATACGAAAACAAAGGTCCGATGATATTTTTGTTGTCGGCTCTCTCGTACAAGCTTTTCGGAAATTACCGCTTGCTCAATTATCTGTCCTTTTTATGCTTTTCGTCAATGCTCGTTTTGCCGATAGCTTTTACCGCGGTAGCCGTAAAGCGCAACGGCGCGAGATATTATTCGATTATCTCTTCGCTTACGGCGGTAGCGGCTTTTTCGATACTTTTGACTGATTTCAGCCAAGGCAACTCCGAAGCCGTTCAGATAGAAGCTTTCGGCACGGCTTTCACGCTTGCGGCGATACTTTGTTGCTACCTTATCAACGGCAGAAAGACGAGCAAATTTTACTCTCCGCAGGTTATCCTTTGCGGCTTGTTCGTTGCGATAGCGACGGCTTTTAAAGAGCCTTTCGCGATAGTCTGCGCCGTTTCGATACTCTTTTTCGTCCATACGAAGGAAGATATTCTTTACAGAATACTCTTCCCCGCGCTGTGGTGCGTGGTGACTTTTGCGGCGATCCTTGCGATCAGCGGGGCGTTCGGCTCGTACTTTACGGTGTATCTGAGCAATATGTTCTCTTTGCACCTTAATATCTACGGCTCGCCGTGGGAAAGAACGCTCGATTTCGGGCGGCTGTACTCGTATTTCAACTCGTTTTCTCATTTCCTGCCCGTAACGGCGATAGTTTTCGCTATCGTCTGCGGCGTAAAAGAGCTTTCTTTCAATTACGCCCGTAACCCCGTGCTTAACGCCGTTTTCAAGCTTATTTGCATGCTCAAACCCTTTCTTGCGTTTTACGCGGCGTCCTTCGTGGTGGGACTCGGCGGGCAATACTACAATCATCATTACGTCTTTGCCGTCGGTTTATTTTTCGCCATGCTCTTTTCAACGGTCGACTTTATAACGAAGCGTACGGCAGGCGAACCTTCGCTTGGCTACGTGTTTAAGGAGCTTAAATCGGCTTTTACCGAAAAGCGCGCCGCCGATAGGGCGAAGGAAGCCGAAAACGGCTCGCGGACAGCTTATAAAATAATTGCTCGCTACGCTTCCGTTTCAGCGGCGTTTGCGATGACCGTCGCGCTGATATTTTCGATTTCGGCGCCGCGCGAGTACGAAAAACTTTTTGAAAAGACGATAGAAGGCGTTCAAAGCGTTTACGCCGACGCCGCTTACGTCGACGCCGTGCTCGACGCTCTGGATAAAGACACCTATCTTTATCTCGGCTTCAACGGCTACACGCCGTGCGCGTATACCAAACACCTTCCGAGCGGGCCGTGCTTTGCTCAGGACAAAAACAATTTTACTTCGACGGAAACTTATTTTGCAAAGAAGTTCGTCGAACAGATAGAAAGCGTCGACGTGATAGTATTCAGCTATCTTAACGTCGGGCAGCTCAACGACTACGTGAGAAATTATCTTGCCGAAAACTTTACGACGGCGCGCCCGTCGGCGCTTGATAACGCCGCGATAGATAAGCCGAAGTCTTTCAGGTACTCGACGTATTTCAGAAAAACGGCTTTTGCGTTTTAAACGCCGTTCGTCGCAAAAAACGGCGATAACGGGCTTATAGCTCAACTTTTCCAAGTTGGTATGAATATTATGCTTATTATAGTATAGTTAAGAATATTATCTATTGTAGGAGTTTTTGTGGGTTGTTTTATTGCTTTTCGATTAATAAAAACAATAATAGTGATAATGGAATAGAGAATAAAAAATTGGAGTATTTATGTGTAAGTGGCTTAAAGAATATGATGAAGCGGCAAAGAATATTCGTGATAAAGGACTATCAAGCGATCAGTACAAAATTCGTATTATGGATTTGAAGATGTACATGATTATTTTTACAGTGATTTTAGTGCCTGTATCATTCCTTGGCTTTTTTATGTATAAAAACGTTTGGTGGGTTGGACTTGTTCCTCTTACTATCGTTGCAGTTTTAGATACTATGGCGTATAGAGGTATAAAGTCCTTAAAAAAAGACTATGAACTAGCTCTTTTTAGAGAAAAACAGAAAAAAGAGGAGAAAGAAAGTGAAAATAATGAAGACAAATAACAAAAAAATTATTGCAACAATTTTATTTTTTATATGTTCGTTGTTTTTTATATCGGGAATTTGGAGCCAAATAAAAATTATTATCGAGAGGTATATAAAATGATCAGAACCGACCTTTATTACAACAAATTGCGGGAACTCCGCGCCATTCTTGACGAGGCAGGATACTCTCTTTGACTTGGCTGACGCCAAAACACAACTTACGGCTCTCGAAGCCGAGCAGGAAGACCCCGAAGTTTGGCAGGATTTAAAGCGCAGCGCCGCTCTTGCCAAGAAAGCTCAATCTTTGAGAAAGAAAATCGACTTGTTCGATAAGGCTTATAAAACTCTTTCGGACGCTGAAGAGATAGTCAATCTCGCGGCGGAAGAGGACGATGACAGTATTCTTCCCGAAGTGGACGCCGAGCTTGCCGAAGCCGAAAAGCAGATAGAAGAAATGAGGCTCAGCACTCTTTTAAAGGGCAAGTACGACGACCTTAACGCCATAATGACGCTCCACGCCGGCGCGGGCGGCACGGAAGCTTGCGACTGGACGGAAATGCTTTACCGTATGTATATTTGCTACTGCGAAAAGCATGACTACAAGCTCACCGAACTTGACCGTCTTGCGGGCGACGACGCGGGTATAAAGAGCGTGTCTTTCCGTGTAGAAGGCGACAACGCTTACGGCTATTTAAAGAGCGAACAGGGCGTTCACAGGCTCGTTCGTATTTCTCCTTTCGACGCCAACGCGAGAAGACACACGTCATTTTCTTCCGTCGAAGTAATGCCCGAAATCGACAACACCGACGAGATACAGATCCGCCCCGAAGACCTTAAGATCGATACCTACCGCAGCAGCGGCGCGGGCGGACAGCACATCAACAAAACGGAGTCTGCGATAAGGATAACGCATATTCCGACGGGCATAGTCGTAGCTTGTCAGAACGAGCGAAGCCAGATACAAAACCGCGAAACGGCTATGCGTATGCTTATGAGTAAACTTGTCGAAAGGCGTGAAAGCGAAAGGCTCAAAGAAGCGCAGGAGCTTAAAGGCGATATCAAGAAGATAGAATTCGGCAGTCAGATACGAAGCTACGTATTCTGTCCGTATACGCTCGTAAAAGATCACCGCACGGGCTATGAAACGGGCAATATCCAGTCCGTAATGGACGGCGAACTCGACGGCTTCATCACCGAATACTTAAAGAGAAGCTGAATAAAATGGGATACTTTGAAAAGGCGAGCGCGCTTCAAAAAAATAAAGACGCGCTTATTCTCGGCATAGAATCTTCGTGCGACGAAACGGCGGCTTCCGTCGTTCGCGGCGGTAGAGAAGTGCTTTCAAACGTAATAATCTCTTCGGCGAGCGAACAGGCAAAGTACGGCGGAGTCGTGCCCGAAATCGCTTCCCGCGCGCATACCGAAGCCGTTTCCGACGCGGTGACTCGCGCGGTCAAAGAAGCGGGGATAACTTTTAAAGACCTTTCGGCGGTTGCCGTAACTTACGGAGCGGGGCTTTTAGGCGCGCTTCTCGTGGGCGTTTCGTACGCCAAATCGCTTGCGTTTTCGCTCGGGCTGCCGCTCGTACCCGTAAGCCATATCCGCGGACACATGGCGGCGGGGTATCTCGAAAGCCGCGAGCTCGAACCGCCGTTTATAACGCTTCTTGCAAGCGGCGGGCATACCGCGATAATAAAAGTTGACGACTATACTAAGATGAGCGTTCTCGGCGGAACGATGGACGACGCCGTCGGCGAAGCCTTCGACAAAGTCGCCCGCGTTTTGGGGCTTCCTTACCCGGGCGGTCCAAACGTCGAAAGGCTTGCAAGACATGGCAAAAACGTCGTTCCCATGCCGAAAATGCTAAAAAATCAGGGCGGGTACAACTTTTCGTACAGCGGATTGAAAACCGCGGTGATAAATTACGTTCACAACATGGAGCAAAAAAGCGAGCCGTACTCGCGCGAGGACGTGGCGTGTTCCTTTCAGCATAGCGCCGTGGACGTACTTTGCGATAAGGCGGTGGAAGCGTGCGAAGAATATTCGCTCGGCACGATAGTTGCGGGCGGCGGTGTGGCGGCAAACGGTCATTTAAGGGAATACTTGACTAATAAGTGCGCCTATAAGTCGATAAAACTCGTTTTACCGCAAAAAACGATGTGTACTGACAACGCCGCGATGATAGCCGCCGAAGGCTATATCCGTTATATGAACGGCGACTTAGCCGACCTTACTTTAAACGCCAAAGCGAGCGTACCGCTCGTAGCGAACGCAGAATAAAAACGGTCGTGACGCCGAATACATAACAAAAAGGAGATTGAGATAATGTTACAATTAACCAACGAAAATTTTGAAAACGAAGTTTTAAAAGCCGAAGGCAAAGTCGTTGTCGATTTCTGGGCGACTTGGTGCGGCCCCTGCAAAATGCTTTCTCCCGTTCTCGACGAACTTTCTCAAAAGAGAACGGACGTAAAGTTTGCCAAAGTCAACGTCGACGAGCAGATGGAACTTGCAATGAAATACAAGGTTTCGGCTATACCTACGGTCATAATGTTTGAAAACGGCGCCGAAGTCGATAAGTTCGTAGGTTTCAGACCTATTGAAGCCGTAGAAGAGTTCTTGGGCTGAAAACGAAGATGTTCGTCCTTGCAAGCGCTTCACCGCGCAGAAAAAAACTTCTTGCCGACGCGGGCTTTTCGTTTGAAGTTATCCCGTCGGACGCAGAAGAAGTAAAAGACGCGTCGCTATCCCCTCAAGATCTTGCCGTATCGCTTGCCGAGCTCAAATGCAAAAGCGTTTATAACCTTTGCAAAAAACCGTGTCTTGGCGCGGATACGATAGTCGTTCTCGACGGAAAGGTGCTCGGAAAGCCGAAAAACAAAGCCGAAAACATCGAGTATCTCAAAAAGCTTTCCGGGCGCGTTCACAGCGTTATAACGGGGTATTGCTTTATGAAAGACAGCGTGACGGTAAAAGGTTACGATCAGGCTTTCGTGAAGTTCAACGACCTGTCCGACGAGCTTACGTCAGCCTACGTCGAAAGCGGTAACGGGTTAGATAAAGCCGGCGGTTACGGTATACAGGACGGGTTCGATCTCGTCGAAAAGATAGACGGAAGCTATTCGTGCGTGGTCGGGCTTCCGATGGAAAAGGTCACGCAGATATTAATAGAAAACCGCGTATAACAAATCAAAAACTATTGATAAGGTACGTTCACCTATGAGAAACACAGTAGCACTCGATATAGGTTCGTCAAAAACCGTTATATATCAACCGGGCTCGGGCATCGTTTTATACGAGCCTACCGTCATCGCGCTTGACAGAGAGCGCCGTTTCGTCAAGGAAACGGGCACGGAAGCCAAAAAGCTTATCGGCAGAGCTTCCGATTCCACCGAAGTCATCACTCCCGTTTTTGAGAGCGAAGTGGCTGATATCAACGCGCTTTCTCTGCTTCTTGAAAAATATCTGAACAAGATAACCGTTCACCGTCTGAGCGCAAGGCCGAAGATAGTTATGAGCGTTCAATGCGGAGCCGACGTTACCACTTTAAGAAAGTACGAGCGCGTTCTGCGCGCGTGTGACGCGGTTGATTATTCCTTCGTCGAATCGCTTATCCCCACGGCTTACGGACTTGGGCTCAATATGACTACCACGCCCGCTTTTATCGTGGATATCGGCGGCGGCACTACCGAAATAGGCGCAGTTTCCGCCGACGGCGTGCTTTGCGGTATTTCCGTAAACATGGGAGGTTTAAGCCTTGACAATATGATAAAAGCCTATCTCGAAGATTCCTTCGGGCTCGTGGTGGGAAGACTAACGGCTGAAAAAGTCAAACTGACGGTCGCAAGCCTTCTCGAAGGCGACAACGTTTCCATGCTCGTAAACGGCAGCGATCTCTCTTCCGGCCGTCCGCGCGCCGTATCCGTTTCTGTGGGCGACGTTCTCGCTCCGGTGAAAGTTTTCTACGACAAGATTTTCGAGATAATACAGATGGTAATGGCGAAGTTATCGGCTGAAGTCGCGGCGGACATAAGGCGCACGGGCGTATTCTTCTCGGGCGGCGGCTCCAAGCTTATAGGGCTTCCCGACTATTTCAGAAAACAGCTCGGCATGCGCGCCAACGTGTTTGATTCGGCTGAAGTCGCGGCGTGTTTAGGGTGCGGCGTTCTCGCAAACGACAAGAAGCTGTTAAGCCGCTACGCCATTTCAAGAAGATAAGATACGCTTTTTTTTCAGGCAAAAATAAAACGAGGCTTAATAAAAGCCTCGTTATTATAATTGCAGATGAATTTTCGTTTATCAGTTGAAGAGTTCCTTGTAAGCTTTGCTGAATTTTACGTTGGGCGCCTTGCAGGAAGCGATAGTGATCTTCTCTTTGGTCTTGGGATTGACGCCTTCTCTTTCCTTTTTCTCGGTAATGTCGAAAGTTGCAAAACCGGAAATATGAACGTACTCGCCGTTTTTAAGGCAGTTTGTCAAGGTTTCGACGAATGCCGCAAAATTAGCTTCGGCTTCTTTGATGGTTACGCCGAGATTGTCGGCATACTGTCTGATAAATTCGCTTTTGTTCATTTTGATCCTCCAAATTATACGATTTTAACAAAATCATAATTTAATTATAGCAAATAAAAAAAATAATTCAATACCTTTTTGAAAATTTTTTCTGAAATTTTTGATTTTTTTGCGAAATTTTCGTTTTTTCGCAAATCACGTTCAAAAAATATGGTTTTAGAGTGTCAGGTGCGGTTATGTTTGACGTAGGTCGGCTTTTAAAAACTCAACCTTTTGACGAAAGATTCGTTCTCGGCGGAACGGAAGACGTTTGCCGCGCGCTGAATTCTTACTCGTCGGTCGCGCTTGTGTCGTTTGAAGCCGACAGCCTTTTTTACGGGATAGGTCTTAAAAACCATCTCGAAAGGGCGGGCGTGAACGTCTTTATGCTTTCGCTCGACGAAGGCGTTTTGCCGTCCGCGCTTTCGGAAATTCTGCGTGATTGCGACGCCGTGGTCGCCGTCGGTGAGAGAAAGATATGCGATCTCGTGAGAGCAAACGCGCAAAAAACCGTTATATACGTTCCGACGTCGCTCGTTTTCTATCACGCCTTCTGCCCCGTAGTTTTCGATACTTCGAGCGGACTTCCCGAAAAAAAGGAAGCGCCGCTTCCCGATAAAGTCGTGTTCGATACCGAAATAATCAAAAAGCTCAAAAACCGCCACGTTGCCGACGCGTTTTCGATCACCGCCGCGGCAAGGCTGTGGAAGCTCGAAGGAGAGATTGCCTCTTCGTATAAAACGAAGATACCGAGCGACGCCGTTTCGGCTCTTGACGACGCTCTTTTAAGGCTTTCGCGTTTGCGCGGAAACGTTTACGCGGCGTTGCTCACGTGTCAGATAGACCTTGCCTACGCCGTATATCTTGCGCCAGAACTTGATTTCGGCGCGGACAGGTACGCCTGTTTCGCGTTGTCGTCTTCGGCGGACGTTCCCGAAGAAGAAACGCGCTTTTACTACGCGCAGACGATTTCGGCTTTCTACCGCGCGATGCTCGCCGAAAACGTCAGCCGCAATCTTATTATCCCCGATTATAATTCTTACGCGTTAAGGCTCATCGACTATCTCGATATTCCGCCGAGCGTCGTCTATTCTTCAAACAATCCGATGACCGCAGAACTGTCCGAAAAGATAATCTCCTGCGCGTATAAAACGGATGCGTATACGCGCGCGCAGGCGTGTTGCGTCGACCTTGCCGGCTTTAAAAAGAGCTATTCGCAAGTTTATGCGGGGCGTAAAAAGCGCGTAGACGTCCAAACGAAAAGCGCGATAAACGCGCTCGTTTTGTCGGCGGGGCTTGGCGACGGACTTCTTTCTGCGTTTGCGTATACGGGTATAGTCGAAAAGCTGAACGAGCTTCTCGCCGAATACGATTGATTTTTTGAAATAAAGTATAAAACAGAATAATTACGGTTATAATCTCTGCATAAAACGCGGAGATTTTTTTATGCGGAAAATTATTCTTGCTTTTACGCTTCTGCTTTTCGTTTGCGCCTTATACGACGGTGGCGGCGCCGTTTTTGCCGACGCCGAAGGCGTTTTTACGGTGTGCGCGGGAGAAAGCTCTTCGTCGAAAATGGAGTGCGTAGATAAAGAAGCATATATCGCTTTGGCAAAAAGCAAAACTCTCGGCGGGCAGAGCGTTTCTTTTTCTGACACCGAATATATGAATAAAATCGTGGCAAAGCTCAGGGCGAAAAAGCTGTTTTGCGAGAGCGCGGGCGATATCGTCACCGAATATTATTATACGCCGCGTATCAGAAACTTTGTAGTGATAAAGGGGAGAAAAGTCAATTTGCAAATTGCTTACGGCAAAGAGAACTGCTGCGTGGGAACCCCCGTGATATTCGGCGGATACTGATAAAAAAAATCACCGAAAGGCGTTTAAAACAATATAATACGGTCAATAATCAAACAAACAAATACGGAGGCTTTTTATGAACAACAAGGCAATTAAAAATAA
>CACXHH010000007.1 GCA_902767455.1 uncultured Eubacteriales bacterium | reverse complement strand
TTGGAGCTTAATATGGCGGATTTCGATTTTTACGCGTATATTTCGAGAATGAAATACATCAAACGCTGGTGTTTGATGCACTCGGAAGTTGAAGAAAACATCAAGGAACACTCTTTCGACGTGACCGTTTTGGCGCACGCGCTCGCCGTTATCGGCAACGTTTATTACGGAAAGAATTACGACGTGGAAAAGGTCGTTCTCTACGCCACCTACCACGAAACGAGCGAAGTGATAACGGGCGATCTCCCCACGCCTATCAAGTATTTCAACGAGAAGATAAACGTGGCGTATAAAGACCTTGAAAGGCTTGCGTGCGAAAAACTTCTCGCGACTCTCCCCGAAAAGATACGGGAAGAATATTCAAAGTCGGTTCTTCCCGACTCGACTTCCCCCGAGTACGTTATCGTCAAGTGCGCGGACAGGCTTTCGGCGTATATCAAGTGCCTTGAAGAGCTTAAAATAGGCAATAAGGAGTTTGCAAAAGCCAAAACTTCCATATATAAAGACGTGTTGAAGTACGACCTTGAAGAAGTAAAATACTTTATCGAAAAGGTCTTGCCCGTCTACGGCAAAACGCTCGACGAGCTCGAATAGCGGCTTCTTACGCCACTTTAAATAACCCGTTAAAAACTTATCGTCATATAAAAAACTGCGGCGGTCGGAATATTCCGACCGCCGCTTTTTTCAGCTGAAAGCTATTTATTATTTGTTTTCCTTTTTAGCGCCGAGATTTACTATGACGTTTACGAGAATGCCGAGGATAAGAGCGCAAGCAACGGAAGTTATGGTAACTTTACCGAAGGAAAGCGTCATACCGCCAACGCCCGCGATAAGGATGGTGGAAACGGTGAAGAGATTTCTGTTGTCTTCGAGGTCGACTTTCTGGATCATCTTAAGACCGGAAACCGCGATGAAGCCGTAGAGAGCTATACATACGCCGCCCATTACGCTTGAAGGAATAGTCGCAAGAAGCGTTACGAACGGAGCTACGAAGGAAGCGATTATGCACATGATAGCCGTGGTGAAGATAGTGGAAACGGAAGCGTTACCGCTGATAGCTACGCAGCCGATCGATTCGCCGTAAGTGGTGTTGGGGCAGCCGCCGAAGAAAGCGCCGGCCATGGAGCCGATACCGTCGCCGAGAAGCGTTCTGTCAAGACCGGGATCAGCGAGAAGATCTTGTTCGATGATGGAAGAAATGTTCTTGTGGTCGGCGATGTGTTCTGCGAATACTACGAAAGCAACGGGAACGTAAGCGACCGCAATGGTGCCGAGATAGGAAGCTTCAAAGTATTTAAAGCCCTCGAAAGCTTTGATGAAAGTGAAGTCGGGGATCCACTGCATTTTTTCAAAGAGAGCGAAATTTACTACTTTGAACGCAGCGTTGCCGCCGATATGATAGCCGAAAACGGTGAAGAGAGTAGCTACGATATAGCCTGCGCAGATACCGATAATGAAGGGGATCATCTTCATCATCTTCTTGCCGTAAACGGAAGCGATGACGGTGGTGAATAACGTTACGAGCCCGCAAACGAGAGATACGTAAGAAGAAACTCCGTTGTTTGCGTTGGTAAGATCGCCTATAGCGTTACGTGCGAGCGAAAGACCGATGATAGCTACGGTCGGTCCGATAACTACCGCGGGCATGAGTTTGTTGATCCAACCCGTACCGCAGAATTTAACGATGAGCGCAAGGATTACGTAAACGAGTCCGGCAAAGATAGCGCCGATCAAAAGACCGAGGAAGCCGAGATATACGCTTGCCGTGGCGCTTGCGAAAGCAGTTGCCATCGAGCCTAAGAAAGCGAAGGAAGAACCAAGGAATACCGGGCTTTTGAATCTCGTGAAGAGTTGATAAACCAACGTGCCTACGCCTGCGCCGAACAGAGCCGCTGCCTGGCTCATTCCGTGACCGGTAATCGCGGGTACGGCGATGGTCGCTGCTAATATGGCAAGCACTTGCTGTAATGCGTACACCAAAGTCTTACCGATAGGGGGTCTGTCGTTTACGTTGTAAACCAGTTTCATATAGGATTTACACTCCTTAAAAAAATTTTTTCTCTCGTTTTATATCGCAAAAGGCTTGCGCCTTAAACGTTTTCGCAGATAGCCACGCAGTTCTCGCCGTCGAATTCCGTAAACTTGACGGAAATGACTTCGCTTAGCGACGTGGGGATATTTTTGCCGATATAGTCGGGCTTTATGGGGAGTTCTCTGTGCCCCCTGTCTACGACTACGGCAAGCTGTATCGTTGCAGGTCTTCCGAATGCCAACACGGCTTCCATCGCCGCGCGCGCCGTTCTTCCCGTGAAGATAACGTCGTCGCAGATAATAACGTTCTTTCCCGCGACGGGTACGCCTATCTCGCGCTTTTTGACTTGCGGATCGACGTCTATTTCGGTAAGGTCGTCACGGTAAAGCGTTATATCGAGCTCGCCCATAGCAACGTCCGCACCCTCGAAAGACTTTATCTGTTCTTTGAGCATTTTGGCAAACGTTGCGCCGCGACGCAGTACGCCTACGAGAACGATGCTTTTTAAATCGCCGTTTCTTTCGACTATCTCGTGAGCGATACGCGAAACGGTACGTATTAACTTGTCACTGTCGATTACGACCGTCTTTTCCTTTATCATATACCCGAAAACTTTATCCGCAGGCGTAAAAAAACGCCTTGACCGCGTGCGGACAAGGCGAATATCGCTTATAGAGTAAGCCCTTTCGTCTTACATAATACGAAAGGATATATCCATCTTGTCGGCGTCACGGCACCGAATTAAAGATTTTTAACTGTGTGTATTATAACAGATACCAAACAATTTGTAAAGCGATTTTAAGTAAAATCTTAAAATGTCGAAGATTTTTTTTCATCTTCCGACGGGCGGAAAAATTTTTAAAGTACGGCGGCTGCGGGATACCCGCAGCCGCCGTGAAAAATTCAGTTGAAATTATCTGATTTCAGCGAAGTATTTGATAGTTCTTACCATCTGGCTGGTGTAAGAATTCTCGTTGTCGTACCAGGAAACTACCTGTACCTGATAGGTGTCGTCGTC
>CACXHH010000006.1 GCA_902767455.1 uncultured Eubacteriales bacterium | reverse complement strand
TAACACTTTTTCTTGCGGGGCAAGAAAAAGTCGTTAGGGCTTAGTGGTCGTGAGCCGCTTAACGCGGAAAGTAAATTCCCGCTACGGCTCTCGAAAGTAAATATATAAACTGATTAACATTTTTTTGCTGTCGCAAAAAAATCGTTAGGACTGTTGGTCGTGAGCGACTTAACGGCGAAAATAAATTCCGCCTTGTCGCTCTCGAAAGAAATTATATAATAATTATCGTCATTATTCATCACGCCGCAAAGCCTGCGGCAGTTATATTTTGCCTTATGGCAAAGTTATATTCGGCTGTCGCCGAGTTATATTGCCTGCGGCAGTTATATTTTCGCTACCGCGAAAGTTGCGGATTTAATTATTATTTTAAATAATTCATCGGCGATTTTAGTATCAACTGCTTTTACCGGACGACAAATTATAAAAAACGGGATAGCGATCGTTTCGCTGTCCCGTTTTTCGTTATTGAAAAGTATTCCCGCAAATCGTCAATATTTTCCGAAATTTCGTTACGGCTGGATATACGCCCGTCACGCGATAAGTTCTTTTATTTGGGGAATAGCGGCTTTGGCGGCGGTATAGCCGCGGTCGAATATCTCGCGAAGGCGGTCGACTTTATATTGATCTATATCGCCAAGCTCGGGGCGAATAATGACGTCGGGGCGGGCGTCGGCGCTTGTTTCGTCGCGATGGTCCATAATATCCACGCACCTGAAAGCTACGCTCAGCGCGCCCTTGACGGCAAATTCGTCGGCTATCGTCGAGTTTACGTCGATGGCGATAACCTTTTCGGCACCGAGTTTTTTAGCCGATTTCACGGGCGTTCTGACGAGCGTTCCGCCGTCTACGAGCGTCATATCCCCGACTTCCACAGGCGGATAAACTATCGGGATAGAACAGCTCGCGAGCACGGCGGTAGTTAAGCTTCCGCCCGTGAATTCGTGAAGTTTGCCCGTGATAAGGTCGGTCGCAACGACCGAAAAGGGCGTTTTAAGGTCTTCGATTTTATACTCGCCGAAGTAGCGGTTGAAAATAGCCTTCATCTTTTCACCCTTGAAAATGGACTTGCTTTTGAGCGGGTTAAGGCTGAGGTCGGTAAAATCGCTCTGCTTTAAAGCGAGCGCCTGTTCCATTACCCACTCGGGCGTTTTGCCGAGCGCGTAGCACGCCGCTATCACCGAGCCCGCCGAACAGCCCGTAACCACCTGCGCCCGTATTCCGTTTTCGTTGAGCGCCTGCCATATCCCAAGATGCGCGATGCCTTTTGCGCCGCCCGCGCCGAACGCTATACCGAGTTTGTTCACCGTTTGAAATTCCTTTTTTAAGTCGATATAACGATTATTGCCCGAAAAGTGAACTTTTAACCGTAAAAACAGAAAAAAAAGAACGTCGATATTACGGCGTTCTTTTCGTAAAAATTCGATTATTGCCTGCGTTGAAAGTTTATTCGGGCTTTTCCTTGTCGGTGACGACGACTTTTATCTCGAAAACGCGTTTTTGCGAGCATTTGGTAAGTATTATCTGCAAATGCTCGAACTCGAAAGACATGTTCTTTTTGGGCAGTTCACCCGTCTTTTCGAGCACCCAGCCCCCGACCGTTTGCGAATCGAATTCGTCTTCTTCCGTTTCTATCGAAAACAGCTCGAAGAAGTCGCCAAGGTCTGCGTTGCCGTCCACGAGATAGGTGTTGGGCGAAACCTTTTCAAAGTAATTGACGACTTCGTCGTGCTCGTCCCATATCTCGCCGACGAGCTCTTCGAGAATGTCTTCCATCGTGACGATGCCGAGCGTGCCGCCGTATTCGTCTACGACGACGGCAAGGTGCACTTTGAGCTTCTGCATGCTTTTAAGAAGCGTCGAGATCTTCATGTGCTCGGTGGCGATCGCCGTCTTTTTAAGTATGCCCGAAACGCTCTTTTCGCCGCGGTCGAGCGCGACGAAGAAATCTCTTTCGTGTATCATACCTATTATCTTATCTATCGTTCCGCTGTACACCGGCATACGCGAATACGCGTTGGCAAAGAAAACGTCTTTAATTTTTTCCATCGGCATATCGACGGGGATAGCCACCACGTTTACGCGCGGAATAAGTATGTCGCCGACTTCGGAATCGTGAAACTCTATCGCGCTCGAAATAAGCTCCGTTTCTTCTTCGTCGATAGCGCCGTCTTCTCCCGCTTCTTCAACGATATTTAAAAGTTCTTCTTCGTTGATGCCTTCTTCTTCACGGAATTTGAATATCTTCTTGATGAGCTTTATAAGCCCCGTAAACAGCGCCGACAGCGGGAACAGCACCACCATAAACACTCTGACGAGAGGGTATGAAAACTCGGCGTAGCGCTCGGGATATTGTTTGGCGAAGGTCTTTGGCACTATCTCGCCGAATATGAGAACTACTATCGTCAGAACTATCGTCGACACGGTAGGCGCAAGTTCGCTTGAAATAAGCTCGATAAAAAGGAGCGTTGCGATAGTCGTCGCGGTGATGTTTACGATATTGTTGCCGATAAGCAGCGTAAAAAGTATCTTATCGAAGTCGTCGACGATGGAAAGCACCTTCTCGGCTTTCTTGTTTCCGTCGCCGGCGCGCGTTTTCAGCCTTGCGCGGTTGATTGACGTAAACGCCGTTTCCGTCGCCGAAAAGAAGGCGGAAAGCATTACGAGCAGTACGAGTACGATAAGGTATACGGCTATGGTAGAGCCGTCAGGTCCGGGTTCGGGATCCATAAAAATCCTTTAAAATCTCCTTAAATATGATTTATTATAATAGCTGTATTTTATCATATATTTGCGGCTTTGTAAACTGTTTTGAACGTTTTTATGCCGCTTGCCGTCTTTAATAAACGGGTAAAGTCGTTAAAAATGCGGTAAGCCGCGTAAGCAAAAATTTTAAAAGCAGGGCTATAAGTCGATTATCGCGTTAAATAAGCTCGTCAAGCGATTTGATCGCTCCGTCTTCGTTGACGTTTCCTTCGCGGTTGATATAGATAAAATCGACGCCCGCGCGCGTAGCGGACAGATAATCGTTTTTCGCGTCGCCTATGTACACGGATTTTTCGGCGGGGCAGGAAGTTAAATCCAAACACTTATACATAGAGTCGGGCGACGGCTTGGGGATGGCGAAGTCGGTAGTGATAAACGCGTCTATAAGCGCGTAAACGGCGGGATAGCGCGAAAACGCGTCGCGCATGGCGGACATTTTTCTCGAAGTCACCACCGCGACTTTGGCGCCGCTTTCCTTAATGCGTTTAAAGGTTCGTTCGACGTCGGGGTATAACGTAACCTTTGAAAAGGTGTCGTCGATAGCCTTTAAAAAAGCGGAAATGAATATTTTATAATCGTCGTCGCCGACCTTGCCGCCCGTGAGTTCTTCGTAGGTCGTTTCCATGGCGATACCGAGATGATAAAAAATCTCGCTCTCGTCAAATTCGTAGCCGAGCGAAGAGTAGGCGCGGCGGTATATTTCCGTAGATACTTCGACGGTGTTTGCGAGCGTCAGGTCAAAATCGAACATATAAAGATCGTATTTCATAGTGGGATTTTACCATAAACCGAAAATTTAATCAAGCAAAATGGGCGTGGTGGCGAGTTAAAGGAAAGATCGCCGCCGTTTTAAACGTGGGCGCACGACGAAAATCAAACCTAAAAATAAAGCAAAACGCCCTTTCGCAGGAGTAACCGCGAAAGGGCGAATAAAACGAAAAATCGTCGATAACGAAGTTATAGGCTTACTTTAATACTTCCTGACCGCCCATAAAAGGTCTTAAAACTTCGGGGATGGTCACGCTGCCGTCGGCGTTCTGAAACTGTTCGATGAGCGCGGGGAAAACTCTGCTGGTCGCAAGTCCGCTGCCGTTGAGAGTGTGAACGTAACCCGTCTTTTTGTCGGCGCCTTTGAATCTCGTGTTGTTGCGGCGAGCCTGATAGTCGTTTGCGTTGGAAACGGAGCTTACTTCTTTGTAGATGCCCATACTGGGGATCCATACTTCGATGTCGTAAGTTCTCGCCATGGAAGCCGAGCAGTCGCCCGCGGCGAGTTTGGAAAGGCGGAAGTGAAGCCCGAGTTTTTCCATAAGCGAGCAAGCCTTGCCGACGAGTTCTTCAAAAGCTTCCTTGGAGTGGTCGGGGTGGGTGTACTGTACCATTTCGACTTTGTTGAACTGGTGGCCCCTTATCATGCCGCGCTCTTCCGCGCGGTAGCTGCCCGCTTCTTTGCGGTAGCAAGGCGTATAGGCGAAGAACTTCATCGGAAGTTTGGATTCGTCGATTATCTCGCCCGCGTACATATTGACGAGCGCCGTTTCCGCGGTGGGGAGCATGAAGCGCTGTTTCTTCTTGTCTTCGGCGTCCTCGTCCTCTACCCAGTAAACTTCGTCGGCGAACTTGGGGAACTGCCCCGCGCCGAACCCGCAGTTATAGCCGAGCATGTGCGGGGGAAGAATAAACGTGTACCCGTCTTTTAAGTGTTCGGAAATGAAGAAGTTGAGAAGCGCCCACTCAAGCCTTGCGCCGTCGCCGCGGTACAGCCAGTACCCGCCGCCCGAAAGCTTGACGCCGCGTTCGTAGTCGATAAGGTTGAGCGAAGTGCAAAGGTCTACGTGGTTTTTGGGCTCGAATTTGAAGTCGGGCTTTTCGCCGAATACTTTAACGACACGGTTATTTTCCTTTTCGCCGGGGAGAAGGTCGTCGTCGGGGATATTCGGGAGCTTCGCGACGAAGTTGAATATCTTATCGTTCAAAGCGTTGACCTGTTCGTCGGTAGCGGCTATTTTGTCGCCGAGCGTACGCATTTCGGCGAAGATGTCGTCAACTGGCAGACCTTGTTTTTTAAGTTTGGGGATCTCGGCGGAAACTTTGTTTCTCTGCGCCTTGTCCTGTTCGACTTCCTGAAGAAGCTTTTTTCTTTCGGCTACCCAGTCAAGAAGCTCGGTAAAGTCGACGTTGCAGCCTTTTTTGGCGAGCGCGTCGCTTACGTATTTAGGGTTTTCGGAAATAAGTTTTATATCCAGCATGATTTTTACCGTCCGATAAATAATTTCACCGATATTATATATCAACGAACGAAATTTTGCAATAAATTTTTCACGCAAAAGATAAAAGGCGTAAATTTATTTGCTAAATACAATCGTTTATGATAAAATTGTTAATACTTACTATCGTTTAATATATAAAATATAAATATAAGTCGGTTTAAGCCGCTGAAAATTTTCGGCTCCGACCGTCGGAAATAAAAGGTTTCAATGAAGATTTACAACACTTTAACAAGACAGAAGGAAGATTTCGAGCCCATCTCGGGCAAGAAGGTCAATATGTACGCCTGCGGAATAACCGTTTCGGGCGAAGCTCACATCGGGCACGCCTATCAGGCGCTTATTTACGATATTATCCGCAAGTTTTTGAATAAAGTCGGCTACGACGTGACTTACGCGCGCAACTATACCGACGTCGACGATAAGATAATCGCAAAGTCCAAGGAAACGGGTATTCCCGCCGACCGTTACGCCGCCATGATGATAAAAAAGATAGACGAACAGATGGCGAGATTCGAAGTCGGCGAGCCGGATATCTGGCTCAAAGCCACCGAAAATATAGATAATATCATAGACTTTACTCAAAAGCTCATCGACGGCGGCCACGCTTACGCCACCCCCGACGGCAGCGTTTACTATTCGGTCGAAAGCTTCGGCGGGTACGGTTGTCTTTCCAACCGCAAAATCGACGACATGCTCGACGGCGTTCGCATCGAAAACGACGAGAGCAAGAACTCCCCGCTCGACTTCGCTCTGTGGAAGGCGGCTAAAGAAGGCGAAATCTATTGGGATTCGCCTTGGGGCAAAGGTCGCCCCGGCTGGCATATAGAGTGTTCGGCGATGAACCGCGTGGCGTTCGGCGAACAGATAGATATCCACGGCGGCGGCAGAGATCTTATCTTCCCGCACCACGAGAACGAGATTGCGCAGTCTGAAGCGCTGACGGGCAAACGCTTCGTCAAATACTGGATACACAACGGACTTATTAAAGTAAACGGTCAGAAGATGAGCAAGTCGCTCGGAAACTCGCTCCTTCTTGCCGATATTCTCGATAAATACAGCAACGACGCCGTGAAATTCGCGTTGCTGTCCACTTCTTACAGAAACGATATCAATATTACCGACGCGCTCTTCCCCGAAGCCGAAAAACAGGTCGGCGCTTTCTATAAAACCATTTTCGACGCCGAAACGAGCGGAATTTTACAAGACGAAACGGAAAATACCGACGTCGATAAACTCTTTAACGACGCCATGGGCGACGATTTCAATACCGCGCTCGCGCTGTCGCATCTGTTCGGGCTGTTCAAACAGGTCAAAGCATATCTTTCGGCAAAGGACGGCAAGGCGCTTTCGCTCGTTAAAAAGATAAAGAACGCCTATTCGCTTTTAGGGCTTTTCAAACAGCCGGCGGCAGAATATCTCAAACTGCACGCCGTAAAGGAAGAAGCGCCCGCGGAAGTCGTCGCGCTTGCCGAAAAGATGCAAGCCGCCCGCGCCGTCAAGGATTACGCCACCGCCGACGCGTTGAGAGCTGAAATTTCCCAAATGGGGTATACGGTCAGAAATACGCCGAACGGATACGAGCTGGATAAGAAGAATTAGGAATTAGTAATAGTCGACCGCAAATTTTGACAAAATTTGCATATCAAAGCGAGCTTTGATATATAGTCGATCGGAATTGCTACGCAATTTAGAAGCGCTCAAAAATATAAAATATTAAAAGCGGCAAAAATATTCGTACTTTATCGGCGCGCGGGCGACGAGTAAAACCGCCCGACCTTAAAACGAACGAAAAAACCTGATGCGTACGCTGTATGCGTTACGTAATAAAAAGGGGTGAAATATGGGTTTTTATATCTTTCTTATAATAATAGGGATCCTGATCGGCGTCGGCGGAGCGCTTGAAATGATATTGATTCCGAACGGCTTTTCGTGGCTGATACTCGCTTTTACCGTCTTTGGCATCGCGTGTATTGCCTTCGGGCTGACTCGGGCGATTGTGATCGCGCGGCAAAAAAAGAGCGCCGAAGTAAAAGAATACGGCGCCGTGAACGGCGGCAAAGCTTCGGGCGGCGGATATACTCCGACGATAAACGCCGAAAAAGAGAAAGAATTTCAGCAAATCAAAGCGCTTGCCGAGCAAGGCGACGCTAAAGCGCAATTCAATCTCGGTAACGGTTATTACTACGGCGAAGGCGTGACGAAAAACTACTCAAAAGCCGTTTACTGGTATACGAAGTCCGCAGAGCAAGGCAACGCCAAAGCGCAATCCGCTCTCGGTTATTGTTATCACAACGGCGAAGGCGTGACGAAGGACTACTCGAAAGCCGTTTACTGGTATACGAAGTCCGCCGAACAGGGCCTTGCCGAAGCGCAATTCAATCTCGGTAACGGTTATCACAACGGCGAAGGCGTGACGAAGGACTACTCGAAAGCCGTTTACTGGCATACAAAAGCCGCCGAGCAAGGCGATGCCAACGCGCAACACAATCTCGGTAACTGTTATTATTACGGCGAAGGCGTGACGAAGGACTACTCGAAAGCCGTTTACTGGTATACGAAGTCCGCAGAGCAAGGCGACGCTAAAGCGCAATACAATCTCGGTTATTGTTATGATAACGGCGAAGGCGTGACAAAAAACTACTCAAAAGCCGTTTACTGGTATACGAAGTCCGCAGAGCAAGGCGATGCCAACGCGAAATTCGCTCTCGGTAAATGTTATTATTACGGCTACGGAGTGACGAAGGATTACTCAAAAGCAGTTTACTGGTTTACAAAAGTCGCAAATCAAGGCGACGCTAAAGCGCAATCCGCTCTCGGCGTATGTTATTATAATGGCTACGGTGTGACGAAGGACTACTCAAAAGCCGTTTACTGGTTAACAAAAGCCGCCGAACAAGGCGAAGCTAAAGCACAATACAATCTCGGTTGTTGTTATCACAACGGCGAAGGTGTGACGAAAAACTACTCAAAAGCCGTTTACTGGTATACGAAGTCCGCCGAACAGGGCGACGCCTACGCGCAATACAATCTCGGTTATTGTTATCGTAACGGCGAAGGCGTGACGAAAAACTACGCAAAAACCGTTTACTGGTTAACAAAAGCCGCCGAGCAAGGCGACGCTAAAGCGCAATACAATCTCGGCGTATGTTATTATAACGGCGAAGGCGTGACGAAAAACTACTCGAAAGCCGTTTACTGGTATACAAAAGCCGCCGAGCAAGGTGACGCCGACGCTAAAAAAGCGCTCAAAAACATTTAATTAACCAAAATCGAAAAAACTATTCAAAGGACATATATATTTATGAAAAAAATGACTGCGCAGCAACTGCGCGACACGTATCTCAAATTTTTTGAGAGCAAGGGCCACAAGATAATTCCTTCCGCAAGCCTTATTCCCGAGAACGATCCGTCAGTTCTGTTCACGACGGCGGGCATGCATCCGCTCGTTCCGTATCTTCTCGGCGAAAAGCACCCTGCGGGCAACCGCCTGACCGACGTTCAGAAGTGCGTTCGCACGGGCGACATCGACGAAGTCGGCGATCTTTCGCACCTTACGTTTTTCGAGATGCTCGGAAACTGGTCGCTCGGCGACTATTTCAACGAGCAGGCTATCGCCTGGAGCTACGAGTTTCTGACGGGCAAGGACTATCTCGCCATCCCCGTTGAAAACCTTGCCGTCACGGTTTTTGCCGGCGACGAAGACGCCCCGCGCGACGTTTCTTCCTTCGAGCAGTGGAAAAAGTGCGGTATACCCGAAGACAGAATTTTCTTCCTGCCTAAAAAGAATAACTGGTGGATAGCGGGTAAGACCGGACCTTGCGGGCCGGATACCGAAATGTTCATCGACCGCGGGCAGGCCAAGTGCCACGAAGGCTGCGATCCGTCGTGCGACTGCGGCAAATATCTCGAAATATGGAACAACGTCTTCATGCAGTTCTATAAAAACGAAGACGGCACTTACAGTAAATTAAAACAAAAGAACGTCGATACGGGC
>CACXHH010000005.1 GCA_902767455.1 uncultured Eubacteriales bacterium | reverse complement strand
CGATA
Source organism: uncultured Eubacteriales bacterium (assembly GCA_902767455.1). GTDB lineage: Bacteria > Bacillota > Clostridia > Christensenellales > Borkfalkiaceae > UBA4636. The sequence continues at coordinate 3,924 of CACXHH010000005.1, read as the reverse complement.
TAACTTTGCCGACGGCAACGAGCGATCTCGGCGAGATCAAAATCGTATGGTCGGATGAAGAACACACGACGGCGGGAGAATACACAGCTACTTTCGTCGTTGAAGAAGACGAAAATCTCGAAAGAACAGAAAAAAGCGTGGCTGTCACCGTCGTTCACGACGAAAGCGATACGATCGTCGACGCTCCCGCAACCAAAACCGCGCTCGGACACAGACACACCGAGTGCACAGGCTGCGGAACTATACTTTACGAAGAAGATATATTGAATTATTACGTCGCGCGCGAAAACGTTTCGAGCTACTTCGTTAAAAACAGAACGAACACGGCGTGGTATCATTGGTATTTCAATTACGGCGAAACGGGGTTAGAGATAACGGTCGACATAGAAGACGACGATATCGTTCAGCCCGCCGCAAACGAAACGGACGACCATACCGTAGGCATGAACGACAACGTTGAATTTACGCTTCAACTCGCGTCGCCCGTCGTGGGGTTGGTCAAAGACAGTTCGTTCAACGTCCTCGTAAACCCCGTGAGCCTTTCGGGCTGGGCAAGATACGCTTCGGGAACGAGCACTTACGAAAACGTCGACTATTATAATCTTAAAAGCGCGGGGCTTTTGAAAATGACGAGTGCAACGAGGTCGCTCGGTCTCGACGGCTTCGACGGCGCCACTTTGAACGTTAGCGTCGCCTATTCGCTTATCGGCGGAAGAGACGTAGGCGGAACGACCGTCGCGTTTTCTTCTCGCAACACTTCCGAAAGCTTTGAAAACTCGACGTGGCGCCACTCCGTTTTATACGGCGAAAGGTGGAACAGAGCCGACACGTTCGCCGTTATCGGCGCAGACGGAAAGCTCGAAAGACGAATTTTTACTCTTCCCGATTTCAACGAACTCGCAAAGGAACTTGCCCCGCACGGAGACGATCTGCTTCTCGATAACCTTGCCGACGTTACGACGGGCGAAGATATTTACAGATACGAAGAAGGCGCGAATATCTTTTCCGACCGCGTTTATCTCACCGAAGGACTCGGAATGCCCGACGGATTCGACGGTCTTAGCTATATACGCGGTTCCATCGACGGAAAGTACGCGTTCAGCGTTGCAAAAGAAGGTTATTTGATCGTAGCCATGCCGTCGAAAGGTTTTGCGTCAGCCGAAGACTATTTCAAAAACCTTGGATTCACGCTTATAGCTCAGGATATGCCGCGGCTCGGATTTTCAGGCTCGGGCGTCGGAATAAACGAAAACACCAACTATTACGTAAAATGGTGCGAAGAAGGAGAAGCCTTCACCATGCCGCGTTGGGGAGTAGTATTGTTCGCCACGCGCGAAGAATACGAGCTCTTCCCGTGGGTTGAGATACCCGCAACGGTACTTACGCTGAAAACGAAAGAGCTAAAAGCCGAATACGCTAATTCCACGCGTATATGGCAAGGTATCCCGGGCATTCAGGCGATGACCGACGAAAACGGAAATACCAGACTTTGGGCGACCTGGTTTTCAGGCTCGACGCGCGAACCTTCAATAGGAAACTACGCTATCTACGCGTTCAGCGACGACGACGGCGAAAACTGGACCAAAGCTTTCGTGGCAAAGGCAGAAAACGAAGATTCACGCGTGTTCGACCCGAGTTTGTTCGCCGACGACGACGGGAACTTATGGCTGATGTGGAACCAGACGTTCTTCGGCAGTATAGACGAGTTTATGGGCGTTTGGTACGCCAAAGTCACAAACCCGTTGGCTTCTCTTGACGAATTCAACGTTACGTCGCCCGTCCGTATCTGCGACGGATTGAAGCTCAACAAACCCGAAAAGATGAGCGACGGAAGCTACGTTTTCTTCACTCACACGCCCAAAGAACACGACTACGTGAGATTTTATTCTTCTACGGATAACGGGAACACTTGGGAGATAAAAGGCAAAATCTACGTTCCCAACTACACTTTATGCACCGAATCGACTATCGCCGAAAGCGTAGTCGACGGCAAGACGGTATATATCTCCGTTCACCGCACGGACGTAAGCTATAACGTAGCGGTTTCCTACTCGTACGACCGCGGCGCGACCTGGACGGACTCAACCGAGTTCTTACTCGGAGCTTCTTCCCGTCCGCACCTTATGTCGCTTGAAAGCGGAAATATCGTCTACGTTCAACACTACGATACGGCGGCGAGAGAAAAGATGGCGATAATGCTATCTTCCGACGGCGGAAAGACCTTCCCGCACGTTCTTATTCTCGACCAAAGAAACGGCGTTTCTTATCCCGACACGACGTACGCTGACGGAAAGATATATATCGTGTGGGACTATCATCGTTACGCTGAAAAGCAAGTGCTTATGACGAGCGTTACCGAAGAAGAACTTCTTGCCGTAAACGGAGTCGCCACGCTCGACTTTACGCGGGTGAAAGATATTTCGACGCTCGACCCCGTTCTCGCGGGGCTTTACGGCAAAGTAAGCGGCACGGTGAAAGATGAAGACGGTAACGCCGTTGTCGGCGCGACCGTAACGCTTGACGAATTTTCCGCGTCAACCGACGAAAACGGTCGATATACGATAACCGACATTCCCGTAAGAGATTACGCGATGACCGTAACGAAAGACGGTTACGCAGATAAGCTCGCGAGCGTTACGACTTCCGCGTTCATAGACGCCGAAAGACGCAACGTTACCGATTTTGACTTGACTATGATAAAACTTGTTTACGTCACACTGTCGGGAAAACTCGAAAACGTATTCGGTCAGGCGGTTGAAGGCGTCAAGGTCTCTGCGGGAGAATACCAAGCGTTTTCCGAAGAAAACGGAGCTTTCGCCTTTGAAAACGTACTGCTCGGCAACTACCGACTCACGTTTGAAAAGGACGGTTACGCCGAAGAAGAGACGACCGTTTACGCCGAACTTTTCACGAGTGAAAACAATTACGAATATTCGCTCGTTCAAACGTTAAAGTTCAAGGATACTGCCGATCTCGGACTTATCGGCGGTACTGCAAGCGACGTCGATAAGACGGACGGACACGTCTTCCGCGTTTACGCGCAAAGAACGGAAGATTCGCTCGTGATATATATAGTAAAGGACGATTTATCCGAACTTCCCGCAGGCTACACTTTAGAGCTTTATTCAAACGTTTACAGCTTCGTAAGAAACGGCAGAACGACCAACACGATAGATACTCTTATCACGACGGACGGCGCTATCACAAAGACGGCTAACTTCCCCAACAACGCCGGACTGACGGCGTTCACAATAGCTGCGGGACAACCTTCTCCGAGCGCGGAACTATTAAACGGATTATACATTAAGGCAACGCTGCCGTACGCATATCTTGCAAGGTTCGCGCCCGACTGGTACACGGCGGACAAAAACATGCCTATAGGCTTATCCATGGTCGCAAGAAATTCGACTTACAGCGGTTGCTCGGTATGGTACAGAGAAGATATGCTCGGGCTGAGCAATTCAAAGGAAGTCGTCCGCGGCAACAATAAAGACTATCTTATCCTGAACGACGACGGAACGCTTACGACGAGATTTATCGAAGACAAGATCACGAAAGACGTTTTCAATACTCTCGCGGGCACAGACGTGTTCGGTAACCTCGCGACGGTGACTTCCGCAAGTCAGAAGAAGACGATAGAAGAAAACGGATACTGCTTCTCTGACCGTACGACGCATATCTTTGACGGCGAAATGATAAACGCGCTTTTGGGCGCGACCTTCTTATACGACGGCGTAAAAGCCAATACGACCGTCACGGCGACAAAAGCGGGATACGTGATAATCTGCGACTGCGCTAAAACGACGGATATCCGGAACGCGGGATATACTCTCGTTCTCGAAAACGCTTCTAATATAGGTCAGGCGACCGCAAAACCCACTCTTATGGATTACTATATCGTATGGCTTGAAGAAGGAGAGACCT
>CACXHH010000004.1 GCA_902767455.1 uncultured Eubacteriales bacterium | reverse complement strand
TTTTTGCCACGATTTCGGTAAAACGACTATCGCAATGGCGACAGCGATAGCCTTCCGAAGTCTTTTTTAAGGGTGCCCCGCACACAGGGCATTTGATCGTCGTAAGTTCTGTCATAATTCACCTATTAAAAATCTTAGTATCAATTATTGCGTCGTCGTATCGGATAAGCGCTATCAGGCTTTATAACGTAACGATCCTGACTGCGCCTTTTGGCGCAACAATAGCGCGTTTTAAAAAACAATCGTTGAGCGAACTGCCGCTCAAAACCGTTACTTTGCTCTTTTGCCAAGATACAAACGAAAGTTGTTATCAGACTTTGTGCTATGAGCTTTCATAAGCCGCTTTTGCTTTCTTATGGCCCTGATCTGCAGCTTTTTTATACCAATATTTAGCCTGTTGGTAGTCTCGCTTTACACCATCTCCGTATTCATAGCATATGCCAAGGTTATATTGCGCGGCGGCAAGCCCCTGATTCGCGGCTTTCGTATACCAGTAAACAGCTTTTTCATAATCTTTCGGAACTCCTTCGCCATAATAATAGAAAGCACCAAGATTGAGTTGCGCTTCGGCAAGCCCCTGATTCGCGGCTTTCGTATACCAGTAAACAGCTTTTGAGTGGTTTTTTGTCACGCCGTAGCCATTATCATAACAGTTGCCGAGATTGAATTGCGCGGTGGAATGTCCCTGCTCGGCGGCTTTCGTATACCAGTAAACAGCTTTTGAGCAGTTTTTTATCACGCCGTAGCCATTATCATAACAGTTGCCGAGATTGAATTGCGCTTCGGCACGCCCCTGATTCGCCGCTTTCGTATACCAGTAAACAGCTTTTGAGTAGTTTTTTATCAAACCGTAGCCATTATCATAACAGTTGCCGAGATTGACTTGCGCGGTGGAATGTCCCTGCTCGGCAGCTTTCGCATACCATTCTACGGCTTTTTCGTAATCTTGCGCCACTCCTTTGCCGTAATAATAGCAAGTACCAAGATTGTTTTGCGCTTTAGCATATCCCTGATTCGCGGCTTTCGTATACCACTCTATTGCTTTTTTGTAATTTTGCCGCACACCGTCCCCGTCATCATAACAAACACCGAGATCGTATTGTGCGTCGGCATATCCCTGATTTGCCGCTTTCGTCAACCATTTTACGGCTTTTTTGTAATTCTGCGAGACTCCTTTACCGTGATAATAGGAAAGAGCGAGACTCCATTGCGCGGCGGCATATCCCTGATTTGCCGCTTTCGTAAAAAATTCTACGGCTTTTTTGTAATTCTGCGAGACTCCTTCACCGTGATAACAGCAATCACCAAGGTTGTATTGCGCTTCGGCAAGCCCCTGATTCGCGGCTTTCGTAAACCACTCTACGGCTTTTTCGTAATCTTGCGGAACGCCTTCGCCATCATGATAACATTTACCGAGACGATATTGTCCGTCGGCGTGCCCCTGATTTGCCGCTTTCGTATACCATTCTACGGCTTTTGCGTAATCCTTCGTTACTCCTTCGCCAAGATAATAGCAGTTGCCAAGATTGTTTTGCGCTTTAGCATATCCCTGATTCGCGGCTTTCGTACACAACTCTATTGCTTTTTTGGAATCTTGCGGAACTCCATCGCCACGATAATAGCAATCTCCAAGATTGAACTGTGCTTGTGCATGATCTTGTTTTGCCGCTTTCGTATACCACTTTACAGCTTTTTCGTAATCCTTCGTTACTCCTTCACCATAATCATAGCACTCTCCAAGATTGAACTGTGCTTGCGCATGCCCCCGTTTTGCCGCTTTCGTATACCACTTTACAGCTTTTTCGTAATCCTTCGTTACTCCTTCACCGTTATAATATCTTTTACCGAGACTATATTGCGCTTTGGCATAGCCTTGTTTTGCCGCTTTCGTATACCATTCTACGGCTTTTGCGTAATCCTGCGCCACTCCTTTACCGTTATAATAGCAAGTACCAAGGTTGTATTGCGCTTCGGCATGCCCCTGTTTTGCCGCTTTCGTATACCATTCTACGGCTTTTTCGTAATCCTGCGCCACTCCTTTGCCGTAATAATAATTACCCCCGCGCTGATTACACTTGTCCGCGTCGCCCACGTCATTTTTATTAGTGTTTTTTTCTTTTTCTTCTTGCGTTCTCTCCGTTTCTTTCTGTTTACGAATAACTTCATCCAGGATTTTCATTATATCGAATTCTTTTTCTGTTTTTTCGTTACCGTTCTTTTCGTCGTTTTCGGCTACCTTTTGTTCTATAGTTTTATCTGCTGCCGTATAATCTTTGCCGTCTCTCGTTGCTTGCGGGTTGAATACGCTTTCGCCAAGTTGTTTTTCAAGTTTCTCGAGCTTGTTTATATATTTGATATATTTATAGTGTTCCGTTTCCGAGAAGGTTCTCGTGATGAAGTTCTTCGCCGTAAGGATATTCTCCTTTTTGGCGGTCCTGACAAACCAATCGGCTACGATATATCTGTACGGCATTATATCGTCTTTATCTACAGACGATAAATACTCGTTGACGACGAGCGGGTTTTTATCGTTAGCAGCGTCAAAGAAGCGCGCCATAAAGTCATCGGGAAGACACGACTTTATTTCACGGCAGATCCCGATTATCTTTTCACCGCTCAAATTCTTTTCGTTTATCGCTTCCCATAAAAACCACCTACGGTTAGCGACCAGCTCTCGTTTTTCGAGCGTAAGTTGAGACAGTTTCCAAACCTCGTTGGTAACGTCTATTTCCGTAAAGCCCGTTCCGCAATGGCGGCAATGGTAGCCTTTCATAGTTTTTCTTAGTGTAGCCCCGCACACAGGGCACTGATTTATCACAAGTTCTGCCATAATTTTTTTCCTTTTTTATTCCGGTTAATGATCTTTTCGTTCTATCTTTATTTTCGGCAGTCACGAAAATAACCGATCCAGATTCGGCAAACAGACGCAGCGGACGTTCTGAATAATAAAAACGTTCGTTAGCCTATTTGAAACTGATATCGATTATTTTTGCGATGCGGAAATATCCATAAGGCACGGAAGCCCAAGACAATTAAGACAGTCGTTTACCCTGTCTATATCGTATATTTTCTTTTCTATACAGTATCTTATGACCTGATCTCTTTTTGTCGTTTTTCCAAGGTGAAGATGCGCTGAATTAAGCAAATACTGCGTTTCGTCGAGAGTAAGGCGCATACCTATTGCCACGCTGCATAGCTTATCTAAAGAAGGGTTATAATCCTGTTTCGGGTTGAGCATCTTAGAAAAAGTAAATCTCGAAATACCGGAAGCGTTGTATACGTCGGGAGAATCCAAACCCTTTTTATACATAAAATCCAATATTATTTCGCGATAAGTTTTTCCTTGCTCGAACTGCTTTACGTATTTCTCGAAATCGTCAACGAAGTCGGTGTCTTCAAGGTAAAGAGATCCGGTATCGTAGGAATACCCCATCGGCACGATGTTTTCGGAGCGTAAGAAATCCCCGGCTATAGAACGGTCAACGTTCCAGTCAAAGGCATAAACGTAACGATTTTCTGCGTCAAAATCGTTAAAGGAGTTTATCAAAGTATTGATCGCAAAAGAACGCGTTTCCCCTTTACCGACGAAAGAGTCGACCGACAACAGTAGCTTTTTATATCCGTTCCTTGCGGCAATATCAAGTATTTTCTTTACGACGTCGTCTGATACTTCGTCGATTTTTTTGCCGTTCGTCTCGATTATTTCGATCTTACCGGTGAATTCGGATGCGTCAAGCCGTTCGGAACCGAACCTAACGTCGTAGAACTTTTCCAACAAACTCATAAAACGATCTCCTTAGTAAACTTTTTTAAACGAATAGAATTTTTCTAATCTATCCTGCCCGATTTACGGTATTTTTCGAATTTTTCGATATCTTCTTTGGAAGTAACGTTACGTACGCAAGAAATTGCTTTTTCAAAATCCGAATAAACTACCGGTTCTATTACGTTTCCTATCTGTATTCCGCGCCTGTAAGCTTTACTGATGGCGTCTTTGCAGATCGCCGTTATGTCTCCGCCGCCGTACCCGTCGAGCATATCAACGATCTTATCGATATCAAGGTCGTCTTTTTTAGGTACGTCTTTCAAAGTTTTTTCAACTATCGCCCTGCGAGCGTCTTTGTCGGGCAAACCGACGTAAACGTGTTTATCGAATCTCCCGCCGCGAAGCATTGCAGGATCGACAGCCCACGGTCTGTTGGTTGCTGCGATAAGCAGAAGCATTTTGTTCGTTTCGCTCTTTTTAGCTCCGTCAACGAGAGCTAAAAAAGTGGCAACGAATCTTGCTATCTCCTGATCGGCTCCGTCCGAGGCGTCGCTTCTTTTGCTCGCAACCGCATCAAACTCATCAAAGAAGATAACGGCGCGTTCGTTTTTCAAGGCTTCATTGAATAGTTCCTGAAGTATCCTTCCGCTTTCGCCTACGTATTTTGAGATAAGATCGCTGCAAAGAATGGAATAAAACGCCGCGTCGACTTCGCCCGCGATTGCCTTTGCAATGAAAGTTTTGCCCGTTCCCGGGGGACCGTATAATAATACTTTCGCGCCGGGTTCTATATTGTATATTTTTGCAAATTCCGGGTTATTCAACGGTTCTATCACGTCGTAACGAACTATGTCCTTTACGTCCTGAAGTCCTGCGACGTCGTCAAAAGTTACGCCGCTTGCCTTTTCGGGTTTGAAACGCGCGTTTTCGTCGACGACAGAGCGAACGTCAGATACATTCGCCCCGCCGTGACCTTTGTCCGCTCGTTTGCCCCCGAAACGTTCTTCGGGAGATTTAACGGGCGGCGTATTCCTTTGCGGCTTTCGCTCTTCTCGTTTTTGGTCTTCCGTACGATTATGATCGATTTTTGAGTTTACGTTCGTTTCATGCGCTTTTTTTTCGCATTTAACGGAAAGAGTAAGATATTCGTCTTTTTTGTCTTCCGAAGCAACGGCGGATGCTTTTCGATAGTTTGTCGCCGCGTGATTATAAAACTGCGAAGCGCGAGAAAAATCCCCTTCAGCAAACGATTTCTCAGCTTCCGCAAAATTACCTTCCGCGGCTTTTAGTTGACGTTTTAATTCAAACATATCGTTCATGATCAAATCTCTCCGTTGGCAATCTTCTGCATCTTTTCTGCTATTGCATCGTACTTACTTAAATCCTCTTCCTGCATTATCTGTTTAGTGAAAGTTTCGTCCTGTTCAAGCGCCGCTCCGAGCATAACGCCGTAGTTGGTATTAGTTTCGTCGATAAGGTTTTTGGTGCTGTCGATAAGGTCGCTGTACTGAGTAACGATTCTTTCCATCTCGATAGCTACGTCAAGACCTGAAGTCGAAACTCCGGATCTGACTTGTTCAAGCATTTGCCTGTTTTTAAGCAACGCAGCGTGCTTTGCCGTGCAATCGTTTATGATCGTCGTAGCCGAGTCAACTTCCGCTATAGCAGATTCCATTTCGAGTTTTAAAACGTTGCGGTTAGGACCGGGATCACGTATTTTCTCGTGCGCGCGGTTATAGCGATTTGCCGCAGCTCTTCTCTTCGATTCGTTTTCTTCGATAGTCTTTCTCAGATTATCAATGTTGCCGTCTACGTTCTTGATAAGTCTGTTCAGATCCGCGACGGAAGGTATCTGATTAGAGTTGCCGTTACCGCCGCTTACGTTTGTCGAAGCGCCGCTCGTATACCCGCTTGCCGCCGACAATTCGCCTT
>CACXHH010000003.1 GCA_902767455.1 uncultured Eubacteriales bacterium | reverse complement strand
TTACTTTCCGCGTTAAACGGCTCCGACCCCTAAGCGCTAACGACTTTTTCGCGACAGCGAAAAAGTGTTAATAAAATCATATAATTACGCCGAGAAACGCAAGGCGGAATTTATTTTCGCCGTAAAGCGTTTCACGACCGACGGAACTAACGACTTTTTCGCGACAGCGAAAAAGTGTTAATTATTTTACAAATACTTTTTTAGTGCTTTATATATTTCTTGTCGATCGATACCGTCTTTCGTCCAGAACGTTACGAGCGGGATATGCGCCTTTTTACAGATAAGATTTACCTTCTCGTCACGCCGCGCGCGGTCGGGGCGAAGGTGCGTGCCGTCGTTTATCTCGATCAGAACGAGCGGGCGGAAGTTGAAGTCGAATATCCCGAAGTCGACGTTGCGGAACAGTTCGCTCCTGTATCCGCCGCCTTCTTTATCTATGACCGTCGCAAGGTTTATTTGCGGCAGAACGAGATAGTCTTCTCCGAAAAAAGAAACGAAAAGGTCGTAATACTTTCGTTCGGTAAAGGTAAGGAGCGAGTCCTTGGCAGAGTATCTCGGCGCCGCGCGCCTTTTGAAGATAAAGTGTAATACGACGAGCGCTATTATCATCGCCACGGCAAAAGCCGTTATCAAAATCAAAATTCCGTCCATAGACGTAATTATATCAAAAATAGTTTCGCGTTTCAAGCTCTTCGGCAAAAAAATCGTTTTTTTATTTACGGCGCGGTCGGGCGGCTTTTTTGAAACGCGCGGCTCAAAAAGGCAAAAATGCGCGATAATCGACTTATAGCCCCACTTCTTGCGTTTTTTCGGGGCTGAAAAACGGTGGTTTTTAAGAAAAAACGGCGGTCTTTTTTTGAATAAATCGAAAAAAAACCAAAAAAAGTTTAAAAATTTTAAAAAAAGCATTGTAAAATGCCGAAAGTTATGTTAATATATTAGTACGTATCGTATTTTAACGCGCACGAGTGCGTGTTCAATGCGTTCGCTCACGTAAAATTTCAGTCGATTTTAGGAGTAACTCATGAAGTCAAAGAAAACCTTATCGGCAATATTGCTGACTCTTATCACGATCGTTTGCCTTATTACGGCTCAGGTCGTGACCGTCGGCGCGGAAACCGAAACTTCCGCGCAGAGCATTTACGACGCGAACAAAGAGATAGTCGCCGCGATCGACGAAGGCAACAACTTCGCCAAATTAAGAGATCTTGCCAACGAAGACGAGCAGTATATCGCGCAGATGCAGGCCGTAGTCGAAGTTGCAACGGCGTATGACGAGTTTGCGTCTTCTTACACGGAAGACGAATATAACGCCGCCGACTGGACGAAGATCGCCGAAGAAGTCGACATGGTTAAATCCGTCGTCAAGCTGACTTCCGGCAATTACGCGACTTACGCCGACTCCGTCGCCAAGAATCTTGACCGTATCGAAAAGGGTAAAACGTATATCGGGGCCAAGTTCGTTTCGTACACGGCCGCTTACGCCGCTCACAAAGTGGCGGCGAAAGAAAAGGTTGACGCCAAGTACGCCGATCTTCTTTCCGTCAACGCGACGCATCCGACGGCTAACGTTTACGATTACTACGGCATTTACGACAATGCGGGCGTAAACGAAATGCAGAATATAAAGGCGACGTTTGAGAACGATCTCGACGCGCTCACGCTCGACAAAGCCGACTATAACGGCAGCGTCAACGCCGTAAAAGAGCTTCGTGCCAAAGCCGAAGCCGATCTTGCCGCCGTTCGCAGAAACGACGTTGAAAGAACTTACGACGATCTCAACGATTATTACGCGGTCGTAAACGGCGACAAGGCGGGCAACGCTTCCGCAATGAAGGAAAACCTTAAAACGGCTATCGCCAAGCTTAACAATTCCTTCTGGAACAGAGCTTCCGACGAAGTTCTTAAAAAATATTCCAACGAGAAGAAGTCTTTTGACAAATTCGTTACCGAAACCGAGATCGACGACAGCGAATACAGAGATAGATCTTATATAGAAGACGCTAACGGCGTGGTAAGGATCGAAGCGTATAACGAAGACGGCGACCTCGTCGAAGTTATCCCCGCGAAAGCTATTCTTAAAGTCAATCACGTTGCCGACGCGGCGGCTATGCGCCGCAACGCCGACACCGCCGTTGCGGCAAAGGCGAGCGGAGTTACCGTTGCTTAGCTTATCGACTTTGCTATCTACAACCCCGTGGAACTCTGGCAGACGGTCACCGAATACGATTACAGCGAAGTAACTTATCGCGTTACCGTAGACCTTGACGGATATTACGAAAACTACGTCAAGGGCAACAGAAGCTTCATCTCCAAACAGCTCGCTTCCTTCGGGCTCAAACAACCCGTCGGAAAAGAAATGACCGAAGCTATCGGCAAATATTACGATTCCATCAAGACTTCCGAAGACAAATCGCTCGCTTACGCTTACGTAAGGGGAGAAAAGGGCGACGGCGAAGCTATACTTCTTAACTACACCTATGACGACGGAACGATTTCCTTCGATATGGCAAATTACGGCGCCGTTGCGGTAGTCGTAAACGGGAAGACGAGCATCTTCTTAAATCCGTGGTTCTATCTTATTTGCATCGGTTGCATAATTCTTCTGATCCTTCTTATAACGATTCTCGTCAAATCGAGAAGATACAAGATAGTATTCTATACCAACGGCGGAACTCGCGTCAAATCGATCAAGGGCAGAAAGGGCGAAAGCGTCGTTATGCCCGCCAACCCGACCAAGAACGGTTACGTATTTGCCGGCTGGTTCGAGGACAAAGAATTCAAGTCCCGTTTCGTCCGCACCGAGATCAACAAGTGCCGCAAGGTAAGACTTTACGCAAGATGGTTCAAAGCTTTCAGCGATTACGAACGCAACGAAGTATTCAAGAAGATCTGCGCGGGCTTCGAAGCGCATAAAGCTCTGCCCGAAGGCGCCGCGTGCGACAGCGTTACCGTTGCCAAAGCCTATAACGGAGCAAGCGGTATCAAGATCTACTTCGCCGCCGAGCTTTCCGCGGAAGAACAGGTCAAATACGGCGCGGTCGTCGAAGCTTGCGAAGAGCTTTCCGAAAAATCGTGGATGGTATTCATCGACAGCCGCGAAAGCTACGAAAACGTTCAGACGCTGTTTGATAAACTTTACTTCTATTACGGGCTCAAAGCTACCGAACCCGACGAAGAACTTCTCGCAAATCTTACGGATACTTACCTGTTCGTAGCTACCAAGCCGCAGCCTGAGCAGCCCGAAGAGCAGCCCAAAGAACAACCCGAAGAAGTTGCGGTAGCACCCGTTCCCGAAGAACAACCTGAGGAACAACCCGAAGAGCAAGCTCCCGAAGCTGAAAAACTTGCCGAGTATTACGCAGAGATCAGAAAGAAGGCTTGCGGATACGGTCTTGCAAAGGACAGCGACAAGGTTACCGAAGGTATGATGATCATCAGAGCTTACTGCTTAAACGACGGCGTTCACGTTTATTTCGCACTCGACGCGGAAGCCAACGGTCTTGAAAAAGCCGAAGGCGCGCTCGCCGAAGGTACCCCCGCAACGCTCAACGTAACCGACGACGAAACCTTCAACAAGGCGCTCGAACTTATCGAGCTCACCATGACCGAGCACGATCTTGAAAAGACGGGCAGAGAAGTAGGCGAGCTTCAGGAAGGCTTGAGCAAAGGCTTCGGCTACAGAGTGAAATTTGAAGAATAAGCCGATTTACTTCAAGGCGGTTGCAAGCAAATGCGCTTGCAACCGCCGATTTTTTAATTATGAATCAGGGGTTATGAATTCGGAATTGAAGGTCGCGCGATTTTGCCTTGCGGCACGCCCTGCAAGCCTTCGGGCTAAAATCACCGATGAAATATTTATATAATAAATAAAATAATCCTTTTTTTTCGCGACGGCGAAAATCGTTAATATTTTCAGTTCTTTCCGCGTAAATATATTCGGTCAAAGGGTGTAAAAAAAGTGGAAAACACGGCGCGAAAGAACGATGAAATGCGAACAAGCGGTAAAACGCGCGGGCGGGCGAACAAGCTCGTTCTTGACTGCGGAAAACTTATAAGAAACTATCTTAAACTTTCCGGATACGTCGGCGGACGCGCCGTGTGCGTAGTGAAGGCAAACGCATACGGTCACGGCGCCGTGCCTGTCGTAAGGGCGTTGTACGCCGCGGGAGCGCGGTTATTCGCCGTGGCGAACGTCCGAGAAGGGGTTGCGGTAAAACGCGCGTTGAAGGGCGACGCTTCAGTTTTCGTTCTCGGCTACGTATCGGACGGCGAACTGAAAGCCGCCGAAAAGTACGCGCTTGTCGTCCCCGTGTTTTCAAAGGAAAGCTGTGAGCTGTTAATAGCGAGCGGGAGAAAGCTCAACTGCTATATTCAGATAGATACGGGCATGAACAGGCTCGGGCTAAACTCGGAAAACGTCGCAGAGATCGAACGCGTCACGCGGGCGATAAACGGGCGCGGCGGGCTTACTTTAAAAGCAGTAGGCTCGCATCTTTTCGCCGCCGAAAACGACGAAACTTCGCTCGTTCAGGCGAAAAATTTTACGCGGTCGACTGAAAATTTATCTCTGCCGAAGAGTTTATGTTCGAGCGAAGCCGCATGCAAAAATCTCGTCGAAGGCGAATACGTAAGGCTGGGGATTTGTCTATACGGCTACGGAAGCCTTGCGAGCCGTTTAAAGCTCGAAAAACCGCTTGCCTTGTATTCGCGCGTGGTGCGGATAAAAAGGCTTTTAAGGGGCGAAACGGCGGGCTATAACGCCGTTTTCACGGCGGAAACGGATACTTTTGTCGGAACGGTGCCGCTCGGTTACGCCGACGGGATAATGCGTTCGTATCTCGGCGCAAGCGTGTTCGTTCGCGGGCGTAAATGCAGGATAGTCGCCGTGTGTATGGATATGATAATGATAGAACTTCCGCCGTCGGCAAAGCTTTTCGACGAAGTGATCGTGTTTTCGGAAGAAGGAAATCTGACGAGCCTTGCCGAACGCGCAAAAACGATAGTTTACGAGAGTCTGACGGCGCTCAACGTTCGCGGCGAGCGCGTAACGGTGAACGCGCCGCCGACAAAAAAGCCTAGATGATGAAAATTCTTCGGCAAAAGTGTTTTCTTTTATAATGTAATGTGATAAAATAAAAGAAACGCGGGCGCGACGCGATTTACAGCGCCGCTCGCGGTATATAGCGGAACGGTTTTTTAAGACGAAACCGTTAAATAACGATATGAAAAATTTAAAGAAAATTTTGCTTATAGCAACGGGCGGAACTATCGCCTGCAAAAAAGACGAAGCGGGCTTATCTCCCGTTATGACCATTGACGAGATACTCTCTTACGTGCCGGAAGTGAGAAATTTTTGCAAAGTGGACAGCGTTCAGCTGTTCAATATCGACAGCACGAATATCACCCCCGCGCACTGGCTCAAACTGTCGGCGACCGTCGAAGAAAATTACGATAAATACGACGGTTTCGTGATATTGCACGGCACGGACACGATGGCGTATACGGCGGCGGTGCTCTCCTATCTCGTTCAGGGCAACGGCAAGCCCATCGTTCTGACGGGCGCTCAAAAGCCCGTCTGGCTGGACGTGACCGACGCGAAAACCAACCTTTTCAACAGTTTTTTGTACTGCGCGGACGACGAATCGAGCGGGGTGCAGATAGTTTTCGACGGAAAAGTCATCGAAGGCACGCGCGCCAAAAAGACGCACAGCAAGAGCTTTAACGCCTTTTCGAGCATAAACTTTCCGTGCCTTGCCGTTATCCGCGACGGAAAAATCATGCGTTACGCGCGCAAAACGCAGAAAAAACCCGTGAAGTTTTATCACGGGCTCAACGAAAAGATAGGGCTTTTTAAGCTTATTCCCGGAGCGAACGCAAACGTTCTGAACTTTTTGTTTGAAGAAAACGACGCCGTTATCATCGAAAGCTTCGGAACGGGCGGCATCCCCGAAGGCGAGGGTTACGACTTCGGAAGCGTTATCGACAAGTGGAGCAAAAAAGGGAAAATTCTCGTTATGTGCACGCAGGTCGAAAACGAAGGCAGCGATATGACCGTCTATAAGGTCGGCAAAAGCTTTAAGGATAAATACGACTTTATCGAGTCTTACGATATGACGCTCGAAGCCGTCGTCGCAAAACTTATGTGGATATTGAGCTTTGAAAAGACTCGCAGTAAGGTCAAGAAGTTGTTTTATAAAACGGTGAACGACGATATTTTGTATACCGAACAGTAAATGCGGAATGCTGACGAATTATTATATAATATAATCCTTAATTCAACTTTCGCGTAAGCGAAAATATCACTTGCCGAAAGGCAAATATAACTCGGCGTAAGCCGAATATAACTTTGACGACAGTCAAAATATAACTGCCGCAAGGCTTTGCGGCTCACTACGCTTAAGACCTAACGACTTTTTCATAAAAACGGAAAAGTGTTAATTAAAACAGTATCGCCGCGGCGGAAATCTTTCCGCCGCGGCGATGTTTTTTTGCGCTTTAAACTCAGATGAATATTGCTTTTTCGTTTAAAGGGTGGGGGATAGCTTACGCGTTGTAAGCGTTGTAGGTAAGCGCGGCGACTCTTGCGGTTGCGGCAGCTTCGCTGTCAAGCCCGTTATACTCGGTGCAGGTTTCGGGTATCTCCGTTACGTTATAGTATTCGTAATAAAGCATGCACGCCTGATAGTACCCGAGAAGGTTTGTATCACTCTTATGATCGAGATACGCCTGACCGAAGAAGATATGTCCGTCGAGATTTAAGTTTTCAGCCCACGTATAAGCAAGTTCTTCCATATAACTCGTATGTTCGGCTTGAGTCATGGTTGATTTTCCGGACGTAGCGTTTCCGTTAGCTTCGGAATAAGTGTATATGGCGGGTTTGCTTGTTCCGGGGGGCGTCAGAATGAATACTTTCGTTTCGTCGTCAAGTCCGCTTACGAACGTCTGCAAACTGCTGTATTCGTTGTTTACATAGCTTGCGCCCGCTTCGGTATTGGTTACGCGGCGCGGTATCATTATAACGACGACGTTTACGGTCGTAGAAGCAAGCAGGTCTGCCGCGGTTTTGCCTATGCCGGCTGAAGTGTTAGTCAGATCGCAGATGTCGTAGTCGTTGGTATCTACGGCGTAAGTAGTATTTACAACGAGTTCCGCGTCAGCCGTTTTGAGCATATTGCCGAATACTTCGCCTATAGTATATTTGCTTGCGTAATCGGGTTGACCGACGACGAGAATATTGAAAGTCTTCGCTTCGGGATCTGCGGGTTCGGGCAAGCAGTATTTTTTAGCGTAACCCATATAGAGCTTTGCTTCTGCTTCGCTGTTGCCGTTATATTCGGTGCAGTCTTCGGGAACAGCCGTTCCGGTAAGCATGTCGTAAATACAGCAGGCGCGGATGTGGGCTATCGGGTTGGAAGACGAACCGCCGTATAAATCGTATGCGGGCCCGTAGGGGATATAGCCTATATCGTATTCTTCAGCCCAAGCCGTAGCAAGGTCAACGTAGAACGCGGAGTTATCGGCTCTCGTTGAAGTTTCTTTGATTGCCGCATTGGCTTCGTTAAGTTTTGCGGTAGTCGTGCCGGTTTGTTCGTCTACCGTGTAAACGGTCGGGTTAGAAGCACCGTTGAAGCAGAAGAGATAAATGTTTTCGGTATTAGCTTTGACGGTGGGTAAAATCGTCGCCAAAGCGGCTTTTTCTGCGTTCAATAATTCTGTACCCGTTTGCGTGATACGACGGCTTATCTGAATGATAACGGCGTCCCAAGTCGTTACGGCGAGTCTTTCGCGCATACCGAGATCGTTTTCGGCGTTCGTTAAGTGTTCGTAGATAGTAAACGAACCGCTCGTCAAGGACTCGGAATAAACGTCTTTTCCCGTAATTGCTTTGTAAAGGTTGGCAAAAGCCGTTTGCGTGTTGTGTCCGGTGATAAGATCGGAGCCGACGAAGAGAAGCTTATAAGCGCCTTCGGTAGTCGTCACGGTGACGTCGAAGTTTACCGTCATGGTAACTTCGCCTGCGGTGTAAGAAGCGGTAAGCGTATAAGTACCAATCTTTTCGGTGGAAAACGCGGTGGTTATCATATCGGCGGCGATAGATATTTCTTCACTCGTTCCGTTGTCGTAAGTCGCGGTCATCGCGGCACCCGTCAGATCGAGTTCTTCACCGACGGTGTAAGTCGTCTTGGTGGGCGCGTTTTTAAGCGTAAGAGCGGTGAGCGTGAGCGTTTCGGTCGCGTACGTTACGGCGAAGGTTACGGCTTTGGAAATTCCGTTTTCGGTGTAAGTTGCGGTAACGGTGTAATTACCTTCCGTATCTTTATCGTAGCCCGTGAGAACGAAAGCCGAGTTGTCGACAGTTTTGGCGGCTTCGCCGGTAAGGTAAGTAGCGGTTGCCGTCATGCCGGTCAGATCGAGTTCTTCGCCGACGGCGTATCTTAACTTGGCGGGAGCCGCGTCGAGAGTAAGGTCGTTGAGAAGGGCGGGCTGAGTTTCGGTAGCGTCTAAAACGATATCGTAAACTTCGGAACCTGCGCATTTGGACGGGAAGTAAACGCCTACGTATTTGCCCGTAAGTTTTTTAGACAGTGCGGAAGTATAAACGTACTGTCCGTTGATATAGTAGTGAACGTGCTGGTTGCCGTCCCAGATGATTTTGACGCTGTATTCCGTATTAACGGTAGAAACGTTGCAAGCTTCCGCTTCTTCGTCTTGCCATGTCATTGCGGTGTTTCTCTGGACTGTTCTCAGATAACCGTTTGCAGAGCAACCGGTTGCGTAGAATTTATCTTTTGCGTATTGAGCGTTGTACGTGTTTGCGCCGTAAATAACGCCTATTACCCAAGTGTTACCGTATTTTGGATACTTCATCTTGAAGGAGATACTTCCGCTCGTGAACTCGACGTTTTTGAAAAGTACCGAGCAGTACGCGTCGGAAGCGAGCGTAAACTTTCTCGAACCGTTTTCGTCTTCGGTGACGATGATGTTGCTCGTCGTTGCGGTGCCGATATCGGTTTCGCAGTTGAAGACGTAATCGTCGATAACTTTTACGGTGAAGGTCGCTGTCTTGTCTTCGTAAGTTACGGTGACGGTCTTAACGCCCGCGGTAGCGGAATCGAAGCCCGTTACCATATCGGCAGTGACGTTGTATTCGGCGGTCGAAGCGTCGCTGTAAGTCGCGGTTATCTTTGCACCGTCGATCACGAGTTCGTCGGTAAGGTTATAGAGCGTCTTGGCGGGCGCAGTCGTTACGGCTATGCTTTCGAGTGTTGCGTTTTCGTTATAGACTTTGATTTTAAGTTCGGCGGAAGCCGTTCTGCCGTTTTCCGTGTAGGAGAAGGTGACCGTCTGTTCGCCGACGGTGTTTTTGTCGTAACCGGTGATCGTGAGTTTATCCGCGTCGATAGCCGTTACTTCGTCGGGAGTGAAATAGTAGGCGGGGATTGCGGTAACGGTCGTAAGGTCGATATCTTCGCCGAGAGCGTATTCCGTCTTGGTAGCGGAAACTTCGAGCCCGCTGAGTTTAGCCGTCGGATCGAATCTGAGATTGCTTATCTCGGCTCCTTTGTTTACGAAGTGGATACCTACTTCGCCGCCGCCGAAGTGTTCTTTGAACTCGTTGGTGCAAAGGTATTCGCCGTCAAGGAAGTAATGAACGCGACCTGTGTTTTTGCCTTCGGCGTTGACGTAGGTAGGATCCCAGATGAATTCGACGTGATACGTCTTCGTCGTGTCGGTCATAACGCCGGTAGCTTTCGTGGTGTTTTCCCATGCGAACGGCGACGAGCGATACGAAGTGTAGTTGCCGGAATTGTATACGCGACCGGTAACGTAATATTTGTTGGTATCGTCTACGACGTTGTAAGCGTACATGATACCCGTGACGTTGGTGCTCGAAGCGCTGTATTCGGTGAGCGTGGGGATCATAAGGTCGAACGACACGCTACCGCCGTTGAAGTATTCGCCTTTGAATATCATCGAAACAGCCGTCGTGGTGGGCGACGTGAACTTGGTAACGCCGTTTTCGTCCGTCGTGATGACGAGATCGGAAGCACTGCCGAGAATGAAGTGGTAGTTGGTGACCGTCACTTCAAAAGTAACGTCGAAAGTTTGCTCGCCTTCCGTGTAGGTCGCGGTTATCGTCTGAACGCCCGGTTTGGTCGAGTCGAAGCCCGAAATCATTTCGGAAGTCATCTCGACGTCTCTCGTAGATTCGTCGCTGTAAGTAAGCGTGATATACGCGCCCGTAAGATCGAGCTCGTCAGAATAGTTGTAAGTCGTCTTAGCGGGGGCGGACTTTAAGGCGGCGCCTTCAAGAGTTACGCCCGCGGCGACTACGCTTACGGTGAAGGTAGCCGTCTTGGTAACACCGTTTTCGGTGTAAGAAACGGTTACCGTCTGTTCGCCAACGGTGTCCTTGTCGTAGCCCGTAAGGGTGAGAGCGGTCGTTTCAAGCTGTTTGTCGGCGCAAGTGAGATAGGAAGCCGTCGCCGTCATGCCGGTGAGATCAAGTTCTTCGCCGACGTTGTAGGTAACTTTTTCGGGGGCGGTGATAGTGAGCGAGTCAAGAACGTCGTTTCCATCGATAACTACGTCGTAAATCTGAGCACCTTTACATTTTCCGACGTAAAGACCTACGTATTCGCCGTGTAAACCGTAACTAAGTGTTGCGGTCGCAAGATATTCGCCGTTGAGATAATAGTGAACGTGTTCGTTATTGTCCCAAATAATTTTCATATCGTAGATCGTGTCAACATCACTAATAACGTTTGATACTTGGTTATTCGTCTGCCAACCCGGGGCGGATTTGTCCTGTATCAACGCCATACTTGTGAATCTTTGATTGCTTGCCGATCTGCCTGTTCCATAAGCATTACCAACGGTGTAACTTACGTTGAGTGTGTCTGCTGCATAGAGAACGCCGACGATATAGTTATAATCGTTGTCGGGTACCGAAAGTTTGAACGAAATGCTACCGCTTACGAACTTAACGTTCTTAAACGTAAGCACTATTCTTTCATCGGTTGCGGCAACGAATTTTCTTGAACCGTTTTCGTCTTCGGTGATGATCCAGTCGGCTGAGGTTCCGTCGGTGAAGTTATAGTCATCGATAACTTTTACCGTGAAGGAAGTCGTTTTGCCTTCGTAATTTACGGTAAGAGTCTGCGTGCCCGCGACGGCGTTGTCAAAGCCGGTGATCATATCGGTGGTGACGTCGAGTTCTTTAGTGGATCCGTCGCTGTAAGTTGCTGTTATCTTCGCGCCGGTCATATCGAGCGTATCAGTAACGTTGTAGAGCGTTCTGGTCGGTATAGCTACCAAAGCTATGCCTTCGAGCGTTACGCCCGCGGTAACTACGCTTACGGTGAAGGTAGCGGTCTTGGTAACGCCGTTTTCGGTGTAAGAAACGGTTATCGTCTGCTCGCCGATCGTATCTTTATCGTAACCGGTAACGTTAAGCTCGGAAAGATCGAGAATTTTAGCGGGGCGGGTAAGATAAGTGGCTTTTACCGTCATGCCCGTCAGATCGAGTTCTTCGCCGACGTTGTAGTTGGTCTTCGGGGTGTTGGTTACGGCAATACCGTCGAGTATAACAGCGTCGTCGAATACCACGTCGTAAATTTCCGTGCCTTTAAGTCCGCTCGGGAAGTAGAGACCGACGTATTTGCCGGTAAGCGAAGAAGCGAGTTCTATGTCGTTTGCGAGCTGTCCGTTAATGTAAGTGCGGATATGCGACGAATAGTCCCAAATAACGGTGATAGCGTATTCGGCGCTCGTGTCGGTTATTTGCGATGCGGCGGACTCTTCATCGATCGAACCCAAACTCGGATTTCTCTCGTAAGTTTTGAGATAAGCGTTCTTGTTGAACCCGGTAAGATAGTAGGTGCCGCGGTTATACAGCATATCCTTTTCGGTGGAGCCGTAAACTACGCCTACGCCCCACGTTCCGGGAGTTCCGACCATCTTTATCTTGTAGGAGATCGTGCCGCCCGTGAATTCAACTTTGTTGAACATTACGGAAGCGTATTTTTCGCCGACGAACGTGTATCTTCTCGAACCGTTTTCGTCTTCCGTGATAATAAAGTCGTCGGAAGTGGGCGCGGCGTTGAGCGAGCCGTTATTGAAAACGTAATCGTCGGTGACTTTTACCGTAAAGGAAGTCGTCATGCCTTCGTAAGTCACGGTAACGGTCTTAACGCCCGCGGTAGTAGAATCGAAGCCCGAAACCATTTCGGCGGTGACGGTAACGTCCTCGGTCGAGCCGTTGCTGTAAGTCGCGGTGATCGCGGCGCCGGTCAAATCGAGCGTGTCGGTAAGGTTGTAAAGCGTCTTTGCGGGAGCCGTTTTCATTTCAACGCCGGTAATCGTTACGTCGGGCGCGGTCACTTTTACGGTAAACGTAGCGGTGACGGTGACGCCTTTGCGCGTGTAGGTGACGGTTATTTCCTGCGTGCCGACTTTGGTTTTGTCATAGCCGGAGATCATGCTCGGGAATACTTCTATTTCAGTCGGGTTGCCTGCGTAATAGAGCGCGTTGACGACAAGACCTTCGAGATCGAGTTCTTCGCCGACATTGTATTCCGTCTTATCGGGAGCGTGGACGATCTCAATACCGGAAAGCTCGTCTTCGATGCTTACGTTGATATTTGAAAATTCCGCGCCTGCGTTGAGCGCGCGAAGACCTATCTGACCTTTGGCTTCGAGAGCTACGGTAAATACGGTGGTCGATTTGAATTCGCCGTTAAGGAAGTAATGCGCGCAACCGCCGACTACGTTGTTGCCGTTGCCGTCAACGTATTTATAAGCGGAATTCCAGATAAACTTGAGATGATAAGTTTCGTCAAGGTTATCCATAACGTCGGAGATCGCGCCGCCTTTCTCGAACGCCGTTCCGGGCATGCGGTACGAAGTGAAGTTACCGTTCTTCGAGCTACGGCCCGTAACGTAATACTGCTGTTTGCCTTCGGCGTTTACGGTGTACGCGTAAACGATACCGGTAACCGCAAGGTTGCTGAATTCGGTGGTGGGGATCTTCATATCGAACGAAATGCTGCCGCCCGTAAATGAAGAGTCGTTGAAAATAAGCATCGCGTTATCGGTGAGAGAAACGTATTTTCTCGAACCGTTTTCGTCTTCGGTGATTTCCCACGCGTCGGCGGTACCCTTTACGAAGGTGTAATCGTCTACGACTTTCGCCGTGTATTCAACCGATTTCGACGCGTACGTGAAGGTGACGGTCTGTTCGCCGGCTACGTTCTTGTCGTAACCCGTTACCATGTCTTCGGTGAGAGCTACTTCTTCGGTCGTTTCGTCGTCGTAAGAAGCGAAAAGCGTGAAGCCGTTTACGTTGAAGTTCTGACCGACGCTTAAAATTCTGCCCTTGGGGGAAGCTGTCAGAACGAGCGATTCGAGCATGGGACCTGCCGCCGCAACTTCTACTTCGAACTCGGTGGTGAGCGTTACTTCGTTTTCGGTGTAAGTGACGGTCAAAGTCTGTTTTCCTGCGGTCGTTGCGGAATAGCCCGAAACCATTTCGGCGGTTACGGCTATATCTTTGGCCGTTTCGTCGTCGTAAGTTACGGTCACGAACGCGCCCGTGAGATCGAGATCCTCACCGTAAGCGTATTCGGTCTTGTCGGGAGCGCTCTTTAAGGTGAGAGCCGTTGCAACGGGCAATCTTTCGGCTACGGTCACTTCAAACTCGGCGGTGAGCGCGGTGCCGTCTTCGGCGTAGGTCACGGTCAAGGTCTGTTTTCCTGCGGTCGTTGCGGAATAGCCCGAAACCATTTCGGCGGTGACGGCTATATCTTTGGCCGTTTCGTCGTCGTAAGTTACGGTCACGAACGCGCCCGTAAGATCAAGCTGTTCGCCGTAAGCGTATTCCTTTTTGTCGGGAGCGCTCTTTAATGTGAGAGATTCAAGCGTCGCCGTGGCGGGCGTGTCGTCGCTTGTTGAAGCTTCGCCTTGAGAAGGCGTGCTCTGCTCTCCCTGCGAGGGCGTGCTCTGTTCTCCCGCGGATTCGTCTTCGCTTGCGGAGATCGAAGCGTCTGCGGAAGTGTCGGGTTCCGCAGAATAATTGTGCGTCTTTTTACATGCCGACGCCGCGATTGCGAGCGCAAAGCACATAACGACGAGCAAAACTACGGAAAGTAATTTTCTGGTGTTCATTGTTTGCCTCCGAATATAATTTTTGTCTTTTTTATTCGCTTCCGCGCCGCCAAAAGCTTTATTGATAGCCATGGGCGTTGCGGTCGTTACCTTTTAATGCCGCGCCTTCTTTTGCGACTTGCAAACGTTTGCCCGTCGTCGAACGTGCGCGACAATATTATATATAACAAATCAAATATAGCACTCGAAGCAGGGCGTGTCAATACCGATTTTAAAATAACGTAAGCTATAAAAATAGATTATTTGACGGCTTACGACTATTTTTATAGGTGACGCGCCTCAAAAGCGCCGAAAGCCGCGGTTTCGGGCGGCAGCTGACCGACGAATCTTTTATCTGAAAATTTATCAAATTATACTATTGACAAATATATATTGTTATTTTATAATGGTTATATTATCAAAACAATGGCAATTTGCACGCAAAAACTTTCATTTTCTACGATTATGCGCACAAAGAATTC
The DNA here is from genome assembly GCA_902767455.1 of uncultured Eubacteriales bacterium. Taxonomy (GTDB): domain Bacteria; phylum Bacillota; class Clostridia; order Christensenellales; family Borkfalkiaceae; genus UBA4636. The sequence goes on along the minus strand of CACXHH010000003.1, from coordinate 2,335 downwards.
AAAAAAGGAAAAAACTTCCGGAAACGGACCTTCGGTACTGCCGTCAATGCGGTCGGATTTTAACGCGGCGTTTATGTCGGGCACCAAAAGATTCGAGCTTCCGATAAAGCGCGATTTAAGCGGAACGCTTATTCAGATTCATCTCGTCGGGCACGAAACGCTCGATCAGAGTTACCGCTTGCGGCGCGAGTATATGGACTCGTTTTCTATGTGCATGCTCGTCAAGGGGCGAATGAACGTTATTTACGATAATTTCATCAGCAACGCCGAGCCGTTCGTGTTAAGGTTGCGCGATTGCCGCAAACCTACCGTAGCCTGGCTCGATCCGCCTAAAAACGGAGAGAGCGTCTGCGCCGAGCAGTATTATATCCATTTCGTGCCGTCGCCGTTCGTCGTCAACGTTTACGAATACCTTATGCGTTTTTCCATCAACTTTCAGCTCGGTTCGGACGTTCTCTGCTTCGTGCCGCTCGTTGAAAGCATTATCGCCGCTATGGAAAGCGGAACTTTCAACGAAGTGGAGTTTTCCGTAAAATTTTACGAGTTTTTCGTCAAACTCGTCGAGTACGTGAGAAGTAAAGGCTACGACAAGACCGCCGTTCCGGACGCCGTTTCCAAAACGCTCGACTTTATCGCCGAAAACTACACCCGCAAGATCTCCGTCGAAGAGTGTGCGAGAAACGTCTTTCTCTCTCCCAACTACCTTAACAATCTCTTCTGCTCGTGCGTTAAACTGCCTATCGCCGAGTATATTTCAAAATACCGCTACAATAAGGCTACCGAACTTCTTATCACGAGCAATATGTCCGTGTCGGAAATCGCCGACGCCGTAGGCTTATACGATATGCAGGCGCTTATTCGTCTTTTCAAAAAGCAGGTGGGCACCACTCCGCTTGCTTACAGAAGGTTTTACAAGGGCAACCGTTAAACGAAAAAAGTCGTTAATCGACTTATAGCCCCGTTTTTCCGTTTAAAAGCCCGTTTAGAAATTCCTTTTAAAGGTCGCGGTTGCGAATATTTAAAGACATATAACGAACGAGTCGAGCCGTCTTGTCGAAAACAGTTCGGCTCGTTTTTATCGTTCGGAAAAAGCACGGCGCTTTTATCGGGCAGAGAGCTTTCCTTCAATCGCGAAAAATCGAGCGGGCGTAGCCGTTCGTCGAGCGGACGGGTTTGTTTTAAAAAAAAAGATGTGTCAAATCATTACAAAATAAGAATAATTTATGCACGCGCACGCGTGACATTTATATATAATATATAACGGACGCTCTGAAAAAAATAGTATAGAACGTTCGCCGCGCCCGTTCGTTGGCAATTAAGGACGCGGTCGGTCGGCAAATCGTTCGGGAACGCGGCGTAAGCGATCGAAGAAAAATGCGCGAAACGAATGAAAGAATTATAGGGTATATCGGCGGATTGTTATAACGATAAATATAAAAGGCGAGAAAAAATCCTTTGTCCAAGGGTGTTTTACAGGAGAACGAAGCGGGCTCTTGTGTTTTTTCGTCGAAAAAACGCACAATATATAGTGTAACGGAAAATTTTTGAAAAAAACTTGAAAAAATAAGAAAAAACTTGAAAAAAACGGTTGACAAAATTCAAAAAATGTAGTTTAATAGAAGCACTCACGGCGCGAAAGTCCCGTCGAGCCGCATCAGAAGCCTTCGGGCTGAAAAAGAGCGGAAAGCGGCTTAAAAAAGTTTTTTAAAAAATTTTGAAAAACTTTTGAAAAACAGTTGACAAGCTCTATAAGATGTGTTATTATGGTTAGGCTGTCACCCCAAAAGGCGCAGCACTCATTGAGCAGCGGCTCAATCAATTGTAGATTAAAAACTGAATAGAAGGAAATGAATTGAGTCAATTTATTTTGACGAAAAGATTTCTGTCAATAATTTGAGTATATAATATGTACCAAAAATAAACAGTCAGCAAATAACGTAAATCGTTAGAGCAGTTGCGTCTTGAAAAAGGCGCGGCTTTATGAAATTAAACTAAAGAGTTTGATTCTGGCTCAGGACGAACGCTGGCGGCGTGTTTAACACATGCAAGTCGAACGAAGTAAGAGAGCTTGCTCTCTTGCTTAGTGGCGGACGGGTGAGTAACGCGTGAGCAACCTGCCTCTATCTGGGGAATAACACAGAGAAATTTGTGCTAATACCGCATATTATCCTTTGGCGGCATCGCCGTTGGATGAAAGATTTATCGGATAGAGATGGGCTCGCGTCCCATTAGATAGTTGGTGAGGTAACGGCCCACCAAGTCGACGATCGGTAGCCGACCTGCGAGGGTGAACGGCCACAGTGGGACTGAGACACGGCCCAAACTCCTACGGGAG
>CACXHH010000002.1 GCA_902767455.1 uncultured Eubacteriales bacterium | reverse complement strand
CCCATGCGGGTACGGACTCTTCCGAGATTATACGAAACTTTGACTCTCAAACACTTGATATCGGTGAGATAGTCGTGTTCTATACCCCAGCGCAGGTTGCGCTCGAAAACTATTTTGTCGAAAACGTCGTCAAGGCGCACTTTATCGCCACGGTTCGGCGTGGCTGTAAAGCCTATGTGAAGTCTTGGTTTAAAGTACGAATATATCTTCTTATAGCTCGGCGCTGCGGCGTGATGCGCTTCGTCGGTTATCACGATATCGAAATCGTCCGGCTTAAACACTTCCAGACGGCGCACGAGCGTCTGCACGGAGGCAAGAACGACCTCTTCGCCGTGCGAAGTGATATTCGCCTTTTCTATACCGCAAGGGCAGTCGTAATATTTAACGGGCTGAAAAACGAGTTCTTCGCGGTGAGAGATGACCAGAACTCTTCCGCGCCTTTTTATATGCGAAAAGACGACGGTCTTACCGAGCCCCGTCGCCATAGATACGAGATAGGAGCCTTTATCAAGACCGTTGAGTACGTCAAGGCATTCCGTCTGATAATCTCTTAATTTCAACATTTTTTCGCAATAAGTCTTTGTATAGGTCGATTAACGGCGATTTCGGTTATCTATACGCCGAATGTGTCTTTTATATATTCGTCAGCCGACGCTCCCTTGATATAGCAACATTTTTTTACGATAGTCCCCGTACGAACGCCGTAACGCTCGTTCAGTTTTTGAGCGAAAACGTCCGCGCGCAAAGTTTCGTTTCCGAAGGAAAGCCTTGCTATAAGCCCGTTATCACACTTTTCAAGCGCAAGGATACGGCTACGAACGTCTTTTTCAACGCCCTTTTTATCCGTAACGATAAAGCTTCCTTCCGACAAAACGGAAGAAACTATCTCGTCGGTAATATCGCACTCTATAAAGTATTCGGCGCTGTCGATAATGGCCTGAAGGTTAGGGTTCTTTTTTACTTCTACGGCGTAAAGCGCTTTAAAGCCGCCCGGGCAGAATTTATTGAACAGAGAAATAAAACCGTCCGCTCGTTCACTCGTTTCCAAAAAGAAATATTCGGCTTCAGAGATAAGCCCCACGCCTATCGGCGCAGACATAAAAATAAGCATGTGCGGGTTGAAGCCTTTGGAATATTCTACAGAGATCTTGCTGCGGATTATCGTTTTTTGAAGATGGCGGAGCGTATCGAGATGGGAGATAAACTGCGCGCCGTCCGATTTCGCGTATTTAACGACTAACATAATTTACACTTATACTCCTTTTGCATTCCGCAACCCTTACAGCCCGAAAAACACGAGCCCGTAACTATGCCGTCGTAAGCTTTGTGGCGTTCCTTTAAAAGATAGTTCTTGTCAAGGAAGATATTCATGTAATCCCAAGGCAAAATCTCGTCTTCCGAGAACTCGCGGGTATATTCGTCGGGCGAAACACCGCACTCGTCGAAGGCTTTTTTCCACTTTTTGAAATCGACCATTTCAGCCCAACCGTCGAGATAACAGCCGTTTTTATAAGCCTTTTCGATGACGGCGGAAAGCTTTCTGTCGCCGCGGGCAAGGACTGCTTCGAGCATAGAAAGCTCGTAATCGTTCCAACTGAAAGAAACGCCTTTAACGAAGAGTTTTTCCTTTAACAGCTCAACCTTGTGAAGGAATTCGTCTTTAGTTATCTGTCTTTCCCACTGGAAAGCCGTCCACGGCTTGGGGATAAACGTCGAAACGGAAACGGATATGCGGAGATTACGCGCAAACTTTTTGTTCGCCGAATATATATCGCGTATCTTGTAAACGATGTCCGCAATACCGCTAAGGTCTTCGTCCGTTTCGGTGGGAAGCCCCATCATAAAATAAAGTTTTATGCTCGTGTAACCTTTATCGAAAGCGACCTTCACCGTACGGGTTATCTCTTCTTCCGTTATATCCTTGTTTATGACGTCGCGAAGGCGTTGCGTGCCGCCTTCTGGCGCAAAGGTCAACGACGACTTGCGCGATTGTTCTATGAACTCTCCGTCGAAGCTGTCTATTCTAAGCGACGGAAGAGCAATATGCGTGCACGGAAGCTCTTCTTTCAGGCGCGTGAGAAGCTCTTTTAAATGCGCGTAATCGCCCGTCGACAAGCTGTTCAGGCTCAATTCGTCAAAGCCCGTGCTCTCTATTTGGTCAACTGCCTGACTAACGAGATTTTCCACCGACTTCATCCTTATCGGGCGGTAGACGTAGCCTGCCTGACAAAACCTGCAACCGCGGCAGCAACCGCGCATAACTTCGATGATCGCTCTGTCGAATATAACTTCGATATTGCCCACCGCCATCTTATGCGGAAATACCGCCTTATCGAGATCGCGGCAGACGGCTTTTTTTATCTCGTTTTTCTTGACAAACCCGTCTATACGTCCGTTATCGGCGTATTTTACCTGCATCTTAGAAGGAACGTATACTCCCTGAACGCTTGCGACCTTTTCCAAAAAATCGGCTTTGGAACTTGACGCGAGCTTGACTTCGGCAATTTCAGCCATGCTCTCTTCACCGTCTCCGATGACGAACAGATCGAAAAAGTCAGCCATAGGTTCGGGGTTGAAAACGCACGGCCCGCCCGCCTGAATTATAGGGTATTCCTCGCCGCGATCGCACGCGCGAAGCGGTATGCCGCCGAGTTCGAGCATATACAAAACGGTGGTATAGCTCATCTCGTAACCGAGAGAAAAGCCGACCATATCGAAGTCTTTAAGCGGACGCTTTGAAGAAAGTCCGTACAAAAGATTTCCGCTTTCTTTGAGTTTATCGCCGAAGTCCTTCCACGGCGAATAGGCAAAATCGACGAACACGTCGTCAACAGTCCTTAACGAATCGGCGACTATTTTTATCCCGAGATTGCTCATACCCACTTCGTAGATATCGGGGAAGCAGATGCAATAATTCAGCTTCTTCCACTCGGGTTTAGGCGCGTTATACTCGCCGCCCGTGTATCTGGCGGGTTTTTCAACCGTTTTCAAAATACTTTCAATAGTCTGTGAAGGCATATTCTTTCCGTATCGGCAAAAGAGCGCGAGCGGCGCCGCTTGCCGCGTAATTATTCTTTTTTATATTTTACCATAATTTTTTGCGTATTGCAATTACTTTTCGGCTATTGACATACGATTGCTTTTGTGTTACAATTTTTGCGTAAAGCGACGCCCGACGGCGAAGCTCGCAAAGGAGAAAGCCATGCTCGATTTCGGAAACGACTGGAACGAAGTTTTAAAAGATCTCGTAAACGGCGAAAACTACGCTTCAATACGCAGATTTCTTATAAAAGAATATTCGGAACACTACGTTTATCCGCCGATGGACCTTATATTCAACGCCTTCAAGCTTACGCCCTATCACGACGTCAAGGCTGTAATTTTAGGTCAGGACCCATATCACGAATACGGACAAGCGCACGGGCTGAGTTTTTCGGTAACGAAGGGAACGCCGCTTCCCCCGTCGCTCAAAAACATCTACAAGGAGCTGAAAAACGATTTAGGTATTGATAACGGGCTTATAGGCGACCTTACGCCGTGGGCAAAACAAGGCGTTCTGCTTCTTAACGCCACTTTAACGGTACGCGACGGGCAGGCAAATTCTCACGCGCGTTGCGGTTGGGCGGAGTTTACGGACGAAGTTATCCGCATTCTTTCCGAGCGTGAAAAGCCTATGGTGTTTATTCTTTGGGGTGGCAACGCGAGAAGCAAAAAACCGCTGATAGACACGAGCAGACACTTTATCGTGGAAAGCGCCCACCCGAGCCCGCTTTCGGCAAGTTACGGCTTTTTCGGTTCGAAACCGTTTTCAAAGACGAACGAGTTTTTGAAAAGCCGCGGCATAGAGCCGATCTGCTGGGATCTCAACGCTACGAATTAAAATAAGCCGATAATCGACTTATACACAGACTTTTTAAAGCCGTCACGGTTTTCGTGACGGCTTTAAAAATGCTTTATTATACATTTTTCAGAGCAACTATCTGTAAAAAAAACTTAAATTATCGGAAAACGCAAATTTTTGATTGACAGAAAATTTATTATAATTATAATTAAATATTATTATTTTAATAAAACGCGCGTTATTATCGGAGAAAAAATGATTTTCGGAAGGCACGTAAACAAATATTACTTTAAGTACGCCCACCTTTTTTTGATAGGTGTGGCGGTGCTTTTGGTGCTTGATTACGCGCAGCTCAAGATCCCGGAAATATACCGTATGCTCTTAACGGGTATTAACACGGGCTTTATCGACGCGCAAGCTACCGTTCCGCTGACCATGGACGTAGTTCTCGACAAAATTTGTTTGCCTATGCTCGTGATAATAGCTCTAATGCTCGTAGGGCGGTTTACCTGGCGAATATGCTTTTTCAGCGCGGGCACGGCTGTCGAAGAAGATCTCAAACGCAGAATGTTCGACAGGACGAGAGTTTTGTCGCAGGACTATTACGCCGTAAACAAGGTCGGCAATCTGATGTCGCTGTTCACTAACGACGTAAGCGTTATCAACGAAGCGTTCGGCTGGGGAATACTTATGGTCTGCGACGTGCTGTTTTTAGGCGTTCTCGCGGCGATAAACATGGTAAAAGTTCAGCCGCTTCTCGCGGTGCTGTGCCTTATTCCCATGGCGCTTCTGCTCGCCGCCGCCGTCATTTTAAACAAGTATCTCACTAAAAAATGGACGGTCAGGGAAGAAGCTTTTTCCGCCATCTCCGACCACGCCCAGGAAAGCTTTTCGGGGCTTTACGTCGTCAAGGCGTTCGTAAGAGAAGCGTGGGAGCTTATGAAGTTCAAAAAGCTCAACCGCAAAAACGAAGACGCGAACGTAGACTACACAAAACTTTCGGTCGCCATGCGCGTTATCGTAATGCTGTTCGTCGAATCCATAATCGGCGTAATAATCGGCGCGGGCGGGTATCTCGTATATATCAAAGAAATACGCGCCGAATATCTTATCGAGTTCATAGGCTATTTTACTGCGATAATCTGGCCGGTAATGGCGGTTTCCGAACTTATCGACATGTACTCGCGCGGGAAAGCGTCTTACGCGCGCATCGCCGCTCTTCTCGACGCCAAGCCCACCGTTTGCGACGGTGAAGGAGCCGTCGATATTTCAGACGTAAAGGGCGAGATAGAGTTTAAAAACCTTACTTTTTCATACCCCGACGATCCGTCGAGGATCATTCTTAACGACGTGAGCTTTACCGTGAGTGCGGGCGAAAATATAGGCATTATCGGCAGGATAGGTTCGGGCAAAAGCACGGTCGCCGAGCTTTTGACGAGAATATACAACGTTCCAAAGGGAACGCTCTTTATCGACGGTAAGGACGTGAACGATCTGACTTTGAAGTCGGTAAGAGATAACGTTTCGTGCGTGTTTCAGGAAAACTTCGTCTTTTCGGACACGGTAGCCGCAAACATTGCGCTGTCGCGCAAAGACGCGCCGAGAGAGCTTATCGAAAGCGTCGCAAAGACCGCGCTCGTGCACGAAGACGTGAAAGCCTTCCAAAGCGGCTTCGACACCGTGCTCGGCGAAAGGGGCACGACCGTTTCTGGCGGACAAAAACAAAGGATATGCCTTGCCCGCGCGCTCTTGAAGAACGCGCCCGTGCTCGTTCTCGACGACTGTCTTTCGGCGGTCGACTCGGACACCGAAAAGAAGATATCCGACAACCTTATCCGCGAACGAGCAGGAAAGACGACGATAATGATCGCCCACCGTATTTCCACGGTAAGCAGGCTTGACAGGATTCTTTTCCTTGAAAGCGGGAAGGTAGTGGCGTTCGACACGCACGAAAACCTTATGAAAACGTGTAAGCCTTACGCACGGCTTGCCGAGCTTCAAAGCCTTGAAGACAGGGAGGTGGTCGCCTGATATGCGTGAATACTTCCCGATAATCGTAGTCGGCGCAACGCTCGGGCTTATTTCGATAGCCATGCTGGTTGCGTACGTCATAGTCAAAAGCAAAGTAAAAGCCCAAGCCTTCGAGCGAACCGTAAGCGACAAGGAGATAATAAAACGGCTCGCGCGATACGCAAAACCGTACTATCCGAGCTTTATCGCCGTGCTCATGCTGACGCTCGTATCTATCGCCTATCAGATACTTTCGCCCTATCTCGTCGGCTACGTCGAAGAGATGATAAAGGACGAATTCGTGCTCGGCGATCTCTTCAAAATGGTGATACTCTATTTCGGAATGCTTCTCGTATCCGTTTTAAGCTCGTACTTTCAAGCGGTAATACTTCAAAAGACGGGGCAGAAGATTATTTCCGATATCCGCGAAGAAACTTTCGCCCATATTGAAAGTTTATCGCACGAGCAACTTAACGGGATACCCGTAGGAAAACTCGTCACGCGCGTTTCAAACGACGCGGAGTCCGTTTCGAGAGTGTTCACGAACGTTGCCGCAAATCTCGTTAAAAACGTGTTTATCGTCGTGGGAGTTCTTGCGGCGATGCTCGTATTAAACTACGAACTGACGCTCATCATACTCTGTTTCGTTCCGTTCATAATTCTGTTTACGCTGCTGTTCCGCCACTTTTCAAGAATGGCTTACCGCAGAGAAAAGGAAAAGACTTCGGATATAAACGCATTTTTGTCCGAAAACCTGTCGGGCATGAAGGTCATACAGAGCTTCAACGCCGACGGCGACAAGTACGACGAGTTTTACGACAAGACCAGACAACACGGCAAAGCCGTTCTCGGAACGATATTCGTTTTCGGGATATTCCGCCCGATAGTCTACGTTTTATATACTTTCGCCGTGCTCGTACTCTTTTATTTCGGCGCCAAAGGCTATCTTGACGGTGCGAGCCTTTTCGGACAAGCGATAACGGGCGGCGTGATAGTTTCCTTCTATATGTACATAGAAAGATTCTTCGACCCGATACAGTCGCTCGCGGAACAGTTCAACGTTCTGCAATCGGCGTTTGCGTCCGCAGAGAAGATATTTACGATAATGGATATGGAGCCCACCGTCCGCGACCGCGAAGACGCTATCGAGCTTGACGAAATCAAAGGCGACGTCGAGTTTAAGAACGTGTGGTTCAGATACGACGAAGACGGCGACTGGATTCTCAAAGACGTTTCCTTTAAGATAAACGCGGGAGAAACCGCGGCGTTCGTCGGCTCGACCGGCTCGGGCAAGACGACTATTTTGTCGCTCATCTGCCACAATTACGACGTACAGAAAGGTCAAGTACTCATCGACGGACACGACGTGCGAGATATAAAAACGTCGTCGCTACGCAAAAGGCTCGGGCAGATGCCGCAGGACGTGTTCCTGTTTACGGGAACTGTCAGAAGCAATCTTACGCTCGGCGACGATATACCCGACGAAGAGATTATGAACGTCTGCCGCGAAGTCAACGCAGATAAGCTCGTCACAAGCCTTAAAGACGGGCTTGACGAAAAGGTACTCGTCGGAAGCGAAAACTTTTCTGCCGGAGAAAGACAGCTTCTCTCGTTTGCGCGCATGTCTTTGCGACACCCCGACGTAATTATTCTCGACGAAGCTACTTCCAACATAGACACCGAAACCGAACAGCTGATAAAAGCTTCGATCGACAAGATGATGAAGAAGGGCACCGCGCTGGTGGTCGCGCACAGACTGTCGACGATAAAGAACTCCGACAAGATATTCGTGCTTTCGCACGGCGAAATTATAGAGCGCGGCAATCACGCCGAACTCATCGCAAAAAAAGGAAGATACTGCGAGCTGTACACTTTGCAGACGAGAAAAGAATTGCTGGCGTAAAATCCTGAATTCAGCTTTAATAATTCGTTACGAAAAACCCCGTCGACGAAACGCGTCGACGGGGTTTAAAATATTGAGTTCAGATTATAGGCTTAACGCAGATAAAGCGAGCATCGCCGTTTCGGAAGAAGAGTTTCCGCCCCAAAGGAGTATACCGAAGAATACCGCGTTGGTGATGAACGCCGCCGAAAGCAGAACGAGCAGTATTATCGAAGCTATCTTGAAGTTTTTGATAGAGATCGACGTCAGAACTATGCCTGCGATAGACGGTATCGGGCACGCCATAAGCCATAACGCAACGAAAATAGGTATCGTAAGCGCAAGCCCCAAAGCCTGACCGGCGTTGTTGTCCGTCGTTTTAAGACTTTGAAAAAAACTCGACCAAATGACTATACAGTAAAGATCGATAACGAACGCCGCGGTAAAAACTACGCACGCGATTATGAAGAGGACCAAACCTTTGTGTTTCTTTTTTCCCGTTTCGACTTCAGAAACGGTTTTTTCTGTCAGTTCGGTTTCAGTATTAACAATTTCCGATTGTTCAGTATTGTTTATTTCGTCCATGATATAATTATTATAAGCAAAAAAAGATAAAATATAAAAGCGGTTTGACCTAACGAAGCGTAAAATAAATCCCGCCTTTCCAAAGGAAACGCGAAAGAAATTGTCTTTATACTATCAGTCTTCTTTTACAAAAATGAAAGCGTTGTACTGTTCGAGCGTTTTCTTGATGCCGCGTTTTTTTCTCGTTACGCTTACGGGAATAGCGTTAAAGAACTGCCAACCGTCGTAACTTTCCTGATTGATAACGTCGAAATAACTTATGATCGCCTGTTGCGGATCGCCTTTCTTGTTGATGACGACGGTGCCTGCGTACGGCACTACTTTATACTGTTTCATAATAAAAAGTTCTCCTTCGTTTTCTTGTAGTATAGCACAAAAAAAAGCGTTTGAAAAGGGGTAAACGTAAATTTACGAGAAAATTTTCCTTTTTTTTGACAAAAAGAGCTTTCATTACGGATATCAGCCGACAAATTATCAAAAAATTAGCTAAAAATACTAAAACGCCGTGTTAAATATTTGCAAATAATAAAACTATGTGCTAAAATATAACGGCAATGGGGGTATGGCTCAGTTGGTAGAGCGATGCGTTCGCAACGCATAGGCCAGGGGTTCGAATCCCCTTATCTCCACCAGATGCAAATAATACGAACTTTGATAAATAATCGAGTTCGTATTTTTTTATACTTTTGGGGATTCGAACCCCAAACACGCGTGAGCGTGTAATTATATATTTATGACTTTCGGCTTTGCCGTAAGGCAATCGCAACCGTATTCGGTTGCCCGAAACGTCTCCGAATCCCCTTATCTCCACCACGTCGCATCGCGACCTTTTGTCAGCCACCTGCAAATATGCAGGTGGCTATGACTTTACGGTCGGTTGCTCCTTTTCCCACAAATCTTTTGCTATGCAAAATTTTTGCGGGAGCCCTGAAAACAGGTGGTGTCCTGTGTGCGTATTTCACACGCACAAGTCCACCAGATGAAAATAATACGAACTTTGATGAATAATCGAGTTCGTATTTTTTTATACTTTTTGGGGATTCGAACCCCAAACACGCGCGAGCGTGTAATTTTATATATTTATGACTTTCGGCTTTGCCGTAAGACGTAGCCGCAAAATATAACTGTCCCGAAGGAACGATATAATTGCCGTCAAAGACGGCAATATAACTTCATATTTATTCAAATCAGTTTTTAGTTATATCGCGTTGACGGCGTTGATTTATTCGCGCGTATGTGATATAATCAAGGCGAAAAATGTTATTCGGATTTAAGGAGATAACGTATGGAATTGATACAGAGCTTTTCGGTGGATCACACGCGCATAATACCCGGGATATTCACGAGCAGAGTAGACACGCTCGGCAATTACTCCGTTACGACTTACGATATAAGGCTTAAACGCCCCAACAGGGAGCCCGTTATCGACGTTGCGGCTATGCACTCGCTCGAACATATAATCGCGACGTATCTGCGCAACGACGCCGTTTGGAAGGACGAGATCGTATACTGGGGACCGATGGGCTGTCTTACCGGGTTTTACCTTATACTCAAAGGTAACCGCGCGCCGAGCAAGCTCTACGGGCTTATCAAAAGCGCGTTTGAAGCCGTTGAAAACGCAGTCGAAGTTCCCGGCGCTACGCCGATAAACTGCGGGCATTACCTTATGCACAACCTTGAAATGGCAAAAT
>CACXHH010000001.1 GCA_902767455.1 uncultured Eubacteriales bacterium | reverse complement strand
TGCCGAAGCGGGTTCGGCAGGCTACGATTACGCGCTCAAGCTGGTAGGAGAATCGGGCGTGGTAAACGGCGCCGCCGCGCAGACTTCCGCGCTTACCGATCTTATGTCGGGACAAAGCGATTTCGCAGTTATAGACGTACTTATGGCGGATAGCATGGTCGGAAAAGGCGACTATTCTTCGCTCTTTAAAGTCACCGCTTTCGCGCCCGAAAAAGAAGAGTACGCGATAGGCTTCCGTAAAGGCTCGGATTTCACCGCAAAAGTCAACGCCGCGCTCAAAGAGCTCGCCGAAGACGGAACGGTCATGGAGATAGCTTTAAAGTACGGGCTTGAAAACACCGTCATCACCAAATACGGAGAATAATATGTCTTTTGCGGAAATCACCGTAAAACTTGCCGAAGGTTTCGGCACCACTTGCCTGTTGTTTGCGCTGACGCTCGTTTTATCGCTGCCGCTCGGGCTTTTGGTGTGCTTTTGCTCCACTTCCCGCTTTCTGCCGCTTAAAGCCGTTACCCGCGTGTTCGTATGGATAATACGCGGCACGCCGCTGATGCTTCAACTGTTCGTCGTGTTTTACGTTCCCGGGCTCGTCTTTCACGTAACGCTGTTCACGTCGAGATTTATCGCCGCGCTCGTCGCGTTCGTTATAAACTACGCCTGCTACTTTTCGGAAATATTCCGCGGCGGTATCGAAGGCGTTCCGCGCGGTCAGTACGAAGCGGGCAGAGTTCTCGGCATGAAGAAGAGCGACGTGTTTTTCAAAGTCGTGTTTTTGCAGGTGGTAAAACGTATTCTGGCGCCGATAAGCAACGAAGTCACCACGCTCGTCAAGGACACTTCGCTCGCAAGGGTGATATTCGTCGTCGATCTGTTGCAGGTGGCGGAAAATATTCTTATGGAACGCGCGCTTATATGGCCTATCTTTTACACGGGCGTGTTTTATCTCACGTTTATCGGGCTGGTGACGGTGGCTTTCCGCGCCGCCGAAAGAAAGCTTGCGTATTTCGAGGTGTAAAATATGGCTTTTCTTGAAGTTAAGGGCTTGACCAAAAGCTTCGGTCAGAAAAAAGTGCTGCGCGGAATAGATTTTTCGCTCGAAAAAAACAAAACGCTCGCCGTCGTCGGGGCTTCGGGCGGCGGCAAAACCACGCTTCTTCGTTGCCTTACTCTGCTTGAAACGCCCGACGGCGGTATCGTCGGTATAGACGGGCGCGAGTATTCGTTTGACGGTGGAAAAAGCCGTTCGGTGATAGATGCGGAACTGCGCGGAAAAGTCGGGCTGGTGTCACAGACGTTCGACCTGTTTCCGCAGTACACCGCCGCCGAAAATATCGCCCTGCCGCTCGCTCTTGCCGAAAAGGAACGCGCAAAAAAAGGGCTTTTGCCGCTGTACGAAGACGATTCTTTGCGCGTAAAAGAGCTTTTATTGAAGATGGGGCTTGAAGACAACGCCGACCAGTACCCGTGCACGCTCTCGGGCGGACAGCGCCAACGCGTCGCTATCGCAAGGGCTATCGCGCTTTCTCCGTCGATACTTTGTTTCGACGAGCCGACGAGCGCGCTCGATCCCGCGCTTTCGGACGAAGTCGCCAAAGTTATCAACGCGCTCGAAGAAATTGCGGTCGTAGTCGTCACTCACGATATGCGTTTCGCCGCAAAAGTCGCCGATAAGACGATAATTATCGAAAACGGCGTAGCGAGAGAAGTAAAAAACGCCCAAGCGCTTGCTTAAAAAGCGGTGTTTGATTTTCGATTGACGATTGCGATAAAAAGTGATATAATGTCCGTATGATTTTATAATGGCGGGCGGAAGAATAATCGAGCTTTCGGCGCCGAAGGCGGAACGTTATGAACCTTAACGAAAACGAGCAAGTGCTCGAACTTTACGACGTTATCTTAAAACTGCGCACGCGTGAAGACTGCGCCGCGCTCTTTGAAGACCTTTGCACCATAAAAGAGATACTCTCTATGTCGCAACGCGTCAAAGCCGCAAAAATGCTCAAAGATAAAAAAACTTACGGTCAGATAACCGCCGAAACGGACATCTCTTCCGCAACTTTGAGCCGCGTTTCCCGTTGCCTTAAATACGGCGAAGGATACAAGAAATTTATATAGAATTATTAACGTTTTTTTCTTGCCTTCGTCAAGAAAAACCCGTTATGGAAAGTCCTAATTCTTAATTCATAATTTAAAAAACGCCCTTCTGCGCGGCAAGTCACGGCTTGCAAAGCAGAAAGGCGTTTTCTTACGCTCCTTCGAGTATCATTTTGTCGGCGACGAGCGCGATGAATTCGCCGTTGGTCGGTTTTTCGCTCCCCACGTAAGCGCGGACGCCGAAAACCGAATTGATGCTGTCGATTCTTCCCCTGTTCCACGCAACTTCTATCGCGTGGCGCATGGCGCGTTCGACTTTGCTTGCCGAAGTCGAATATTTTTCGCCTATATCGGGATAAAGCTTCTTCGTTATATTATTTATGACGTCGGGCGAGTTGACAGCCATCTTCACGCCTTCGCGAAGGTAGGCGTAACCCTTTATATGCGGCGGGATACCTACCGAAATAAAAATCTTACTTATCTTTTCGTCAAGAGCCGAAGCCCGTCTTTTGGCGGTCGCGCCTTCGCGCGTTTCCGAAATTCTTTTCCTGAACGTTTCACCGTCGAGCGGTTTTACGAGATAGTACGCCGCGCCGAGATCCAACGCGCGTTTTACCGCGTCGTCACGCGTTATGCAGCTTACCGCAATGCACTTTACTTGCGGCGCCGTCGCTCTTATCCGTTCGAGAACGGCAAAGCCGTCTATTCCTGAACATACCAAGCCCGTGATAAGCACGTCGGGCAGTAACCGTTCAACGTCTTTCACCGCAACGTTGCCGTCGGTCGACGAGCCGACTACTTCGTATTCGTCGTTCAAAAGCTTTATGATTTCGTCAACGCTTTCTTTCGTTTCCTGTAAAACGTAAATTGAATTGCTCATAAGATGGGCTCCGCTTATAACTATTATTCCCGCGCCACGGTGAGAACGAATATATTATATCATCAATTTGCCGAAAATAAAAGAAAAATCAAACGAAAAACAGTAAATTTTGTTAAAAAATATAAAAATTTATTAAAATATAACGACATATTTATCAAAATATCGACAAATTACTCGTTTTTTTGTTAAATATTGTCGAATAATGTTGAAAATTAAAATTCGCGCGAAATGCGTGGCGCGCTCGCGCGCGGGCGAATATCGAATAATGAACGGAAAAAAACGCGTGGCGCGAAAATGAAGCGCCACGCGTAATATATGCGGTTTATTTTATCAGTCGGTCAGAAGTTTGATGCCGGCGGCTGTTCTCGCCGCCTTGTCGCCGGTAAAGACTACGTTATCGGCATTTTTTGTGAAAACACGTAACTTTCGTTTGGCGATTTGTCGTTATAATCTCGCCCGTAAAATTGACTATCGCAAAAAAATGTGCTAAAATATACGAAACAAGTAAGCGGAGAACCGTAAAATGTCTGAAAATCTTAAAAATGCTTCAAATAACGCGACGGAAAAAAAATACGCCGTCGGTATAGATCTCGGCGGCACGGCGATAAAGGGCGGGCTCGTGGATAACCGCGGCGCGGTTTTATATTCGGCTTCCGTCCCGACCGAAAGAGAAAAGGGCGCGAAAGCCGTCGCAAAAAACATCGCAAAACTCGTCAAAACTATTCTCGAAAAGGCGAAAATGACGAAAGACGACGTCGTAGGGATAGGCATCGGCTCGCCCGGCACTATCGACAGCAAGACGGGCACCGTCGTCTACACCAACAATCTTAACTGGAAGAACTTCCCGCTTGCCGACGAAGTGAGCGCTCTTACCGGCATACGCGTCAAGGTCGCAAACGACGCAAACGCCGCGGCGCTGGGCGAATATAAATTCGGCGCGGGCAAGGGCGCGGAAGACGTCGTTATGCTCACTCTCGGAACGGGGGTGGGCGGCGGAGTCGTCATCGGCGGAAAGCTTTTCGAAGGTTACGCTTCGGCGGGCGCCGAGCTCGGGCACATGGTCATCGACCGCGGCGGCGAGCAGTGCACGTGCGGATTAAGGGGCTGTTTTGAAACTTACGCTTCGGCTACCGCGCTCATAAGAGAAACGAAAAAAGCCATGCTTTCAAACCCGCAAACCAAGCTTTGGGAAGTCGGGCTCGACAACGTTTGCGGCAAAACTCCGTTCGACTATATGGACGTCGACGAAAGCGCAAAAAAGGTCGTTAACGAATATATAGACGCACTTACGATCGGGATAATCAATATCGTGAACATTTTCAGACCGCAGAAAGTTATTCTCGGCGGCGGCGTGTGCGAGCAGAAAAAAGTGCTTTTGCCGCCCGTGCGCAAAGCAGTTTCCGAAAGAGCTTACGGCGGCAAAAAAGCGCCTAAATGCGAAGTTGTCGTCGCCAAGTTCAAAAACCGCGCGGGTCAGATAGGCGCCGCGGCGCTGTGGCTTGAATAATAATTCCCGATTCTCGTAAACTGCGTAGCGTTGCGGTAGACTATTCATTAGGTGAATTGTCAAACTAAGTGCAACACTTATCAAGAAAAAAGTTAAATAAATCTACTGGTTTTTGGTAGTGCAAAACCTTTTTGGG